>NZ_JBQHQR010000014.1:0-118712 GCF_052067195.1 Clostridium sulfidigenes
CTTCAGATTCCATCTCACGGTGGACACCCTTGTCTTAAGCTATACACTTACCACTACTAGGTCGTGTTAGGGACTTTCACCCTTAAGATTACGCCCATGCTGGGCGCACTAGAAAAATGCACAAAATGGTATATTCTGTGCATGAAATTCCAACTTAATAGCAAAATTGGTGAATAAATAATCTTATTCTGCTACGTAGTCTTCAACAGCTTGAATTATAACTTCTCCCTTTATAGATAATGGAGCTATTACACATATGTCCTTACTAACATTAATTTCGTTACAAAAAAATTAGACGATAAATTCTAGTTCCTTCTTTATCGTCTAATCTTTTACTTATAAGGATTATAAATTTAATTCTAATTAGCCTTAATATCACTATTTTTTACCTTCATAGAGTTTTGTTCCTGGTAAAATTACCTTAAAACAGTCTTCTGCTCTAGAGTTTATAAAGGTCACATTTTTTTTGAAAGGCTTTTTTATCCTTCCAAATCCACCTTCATTGTTTAAAAATCTTTTATTTTCATCTAGTGTTACTAGTTTTTCATAAAGCCACATATTTCTTCTATTATAGTTAATTCTTTTTCCTGTGGAATTGTTCTGTATCATTTGTCCTGGGCTATTAACTATTATACTATTTCTAGATATCACCACTTCTATAACTCTATCTATGGAAGAATACTCCCTATAAAGTACTGCATTGTTTATTGCCTCAACTATAGCTCCTATAGGATAACTCTTAGGTAATATTTTTCTTAATATATCTTCGCTTTTATCTATCATAGATAAGAGATTACCTTGTACAACATTTACTCGGTCTTTTCCCTTACCTAAATTATTAGTTATTCTAATCATGTTTTGAGGTATGCAAAGACTATTGTTATCAGAAAATACTAAAAGACCACCCAAGGTACATTTCTCTTCTCCAGTATCCTTATCTGTATATGATATTCCTGCACTTCTCATAAGAAATTTTTCATTAGAACTATTTATAACTATACCTTTTTTATGAAAATAGTTTTTTACTATTTCAATATTTATAAGATTTATATCACTTCTTACTACTTGGGAAGTTTCAATAAAAAAGTCTAAATTCTCCTCAAAAGCTTCTACGAGTTCCTGTTTTCTCATAGTATCAGTGGTAGAGCCTCTTCTGATATAAAATGCTCCGTTCTCCTTAAGTTGATATGGCTTTTGTTCTCCATCATATATTGTAATTATACAAATCCTTTTTTTACTTATATTATACTCATCTACAGAGATTGGGATTGGTGGCTCACATCTAGAAGATATTATTTGTTGTACTTGTTCTTCTGTGAAAACTTCACTTTCATCTAAGCCTATTAACTCTTTTGTTTTATCCTCAATACCTACAACTATATATCCTCTTCCACCCTTTGAATTAGCAATGGCACAAACATCTTTAGCTAGTTCTTTTTTGCCACTTTCAAAATCTAAGGATAGCTTTTGTTTAAAATCTAACTTTAATCCTTCTTGCCGTTTTATGATAGACAGTATTTTCTTAGTATCCACGATCTCACCTCAATTCTCTATATTAATATAATATTAAAAAGGATCCATATATGACTTTATAAACAGATAAGATTTAAGGAATATATCTATTAATACTAACGCTTATGGAGCTTAATTTTAATTATATCCTTTATAATATTAATAACCTTTTCCTTACTATCATTATTATCTATAGTAATATGAGCATATTTTTTATAGAGCTTATACCTTTCTTTATGTAAGTCATATATCTTATCTTTTCCTTCTTTTAAAAGAGGTCTATTTGATATATCTAAAGTTTCTATTATTTTTTCCGGTTTTCTGTCTATAAATATTATACATCCACTTTTTCCTAAGGCATCCATGTTCTCTTTTCTCTTTATAACGCCACCGCCTGTGGCTATAAGAGTATTTTCTAATTTAGAAACCTGTTTAACTGCTTCTGTTTCCCTATCTCTAAAGTATTCTTCGCTAATGTTAAACATTTCCTTTATAGTCATATTGTTTTTTTCTTCTATATATTCATCTAAGTCAATAAAATTTATTTCCTCATCGTTACTAATTATATTACCTAGACATGTTTTCCCACATCCTGAAAGACCTATTAATATGATATTATTCAAAACTCTTCTCCCTTCTAGAATACCTATATATTATTCTACTGAAGCATCATATCTAAAATCGCAATGGCAGTGACACACTCCACCACTGGAACTGCTCTTTGTACTATACAAGGATCATGTCTTCCCTTAATTTCTAAAATATCATCAGCTTTTGTCTCTATATTTACAGTTTTCTGTGGTAAAGCTATAGATGGAGTTGGTTTAAATGCTACTGAAAATGTAACTGGCATTCCACTAGTAATTCCACCTAGAATCCCCCCATTATTATTAGAATAGGTTTTTATGTCCTCACCTTCAATATAGTACTGGTCATTTGCCTCACTACCTCTTAGGGTTGAGATGTTAAATCCTTCTCCAAACTCTACTCCCTTAACTGCTGGAATAGAAAAAAGCATATGGGATAATACACTTTCTACTGAGTGAAACATTGGACTTCCAAGTCCTACTGGCAGATTAATAACAGCTCCTTCTATAACACCGCCAATAGAATCTCCTAAAGCTTTAACCGCTAAAATTTCTTCTTTCATTTCTTCGGAAATAATCTTATTTAAGGTAGGAAATCTATCCTTCCTTAATTCTTGTAATAATTCTTTTCTTATATTTACTTTGTCAAAGCCATGATCTTTTATCTTTCCAATAGACTTTATATGTGCACCTATATACACATCATATTCCTTTAAAATATCCTTACATATTGCTCCTGCAAAGACTAAAAGAGCTGTGAGCCTACCAGAAAAATGTCCACCACCTCTATAGTCATTATATCCTTCATATTTAATCATAGCTGGGTAATCACAGTGGCTTGGTCTTAGCTTTACCTTAAGCTCTGAATAATCCCTAGATTTAGTATTATTATTTTCAATTATGGCTGATAGTGGTGCCCCTGTAGTTCTTTCTTCAAAAATTCCACTTAAAACCTTAGGTATATCTTTTTCTACTCTAGAAGTAGACAATGAATCTTGACCTGGTGCTCGTCTTCTCATTTCTTCATTAACAAAGTCAAAATTTATCCTATGCCCTGCTGGTAATCCATCAATTATAACTCCTATGGCATCACCATGGGATTCCCCAAAAACTGATACTTTTATTTTATTCCCTATAATTGAACTCATCACCTTCACCCCCTAATTTAATATAATCCTTAAAGAAATTAGGATAAGACTTCTCTACGGCACTAGGATTATTTATGATAACATTACCACTAGCTCTTGTGGCTGCTATGGCCAAGGCCATTACTATTCTATGATCATTGTGAGAATCAACTTCTCCACCCTTTAATTCATTAACTCCTGATATTATTAAAGAATCTTCTAACTCTATTATATTTGCTCCTAGTTTATTTAACTCTTTAGTTATAGCATGTAGTCTATCACACTCTTTAATTCTAAGTCTTTTAGCATTTACTATTTTAGTTTCACCCTCTGAAAGGCTAGCAAGCACCGTAAGAACTGGAACTAAATCAGGACAATTAGAGGCATCTATTTCTATGCCCTTAGTCTTAGAAGGTTTTACTTTTATACCTTCTTCACTTTCTTCCACATTACATCCCATAGCTTCTAAAATATCTAATATGACCTTATCTCCTTGAAGAGAATCCTTATTTAGACCATAACATACTATAGAAGAACCTAATGCCCCTGCTACTAAAAAGAAGGCTCCCTGAGAATAATCTCCCTCTACATAATAGTTTCTACTATTATATTTTTGCGCCCCTCTAATATTAAACTCTTTATAATTATTATTTTCTATCTCTATGCCAAAATCCTTTAAAATATCTAAAGTAAGATCTATATATCCCTTAGATTCTAGTTTTGTAGTTATCTGAATTCTAGAATTACCCTCTAAAATGGGGAGAGAAAACAGTAGCCCTGTTATAAATTGTGAGCTTATATCTCCCCTTACTCTATATGTACCACTAGTAAGTTTTCCGCTTACCTTCAAAGGCAAACCGTCCTCTTCCATTGAGTATTTTATACCCTTTTCTTTAAAGATTTCGTAATATGGTTCTAGTGGTCTTGAAATTAACTTTCCTTCTCCATGAAATATATAGTCACCATCTTTAGTTAAAGCTAGTGGAATTAGAAATCTTAGGGTAGAGCCAGATTCTCTGCATCTTAAATCTAGTTTCTTTTCATAGGAAAACATCTTTCTTCCATTAATGTACAAACTATGCCCTTCAATATTAACAACTGCTCCTAACTCCTTCATTATCTCCATAGTAGCTTCAATATCCTTAGAAAGTTGTATATTATCCACCCTAGATATTCCTCTACTTAGAGCAGCTGCAATTATCCCCCTATGCCCTAAACTTTTAGAAGAAGGAACAACTATATTCCCTTTAAGTAACTTGGGTTTTATTATAATTTTATCCACAGCTTTTCCTCCTAAATAAATTTTTCTAATTCTTCATGACTAATCTTATGAATAAAAACCTTACCTATGTCTTCAATAAGAATAAGGTTTATAAAATCTCCTATTGTCTTTTTATCTACTGAAATAGCATCAATAATATCTCCTCTGGTTTTCCCTTGGAAATCATAGGGCAAGTTAAATTTATCTAGTAGCCTTTTTATTCTGTTAGCAACTCCACCCTTACATATATTTAACTCCTCACATCTAAGGGCTATAGAATACATACCTATAGTCACGGCTTCTCCATGGGAAACACCCTTGTAATTTTCAAGCTTTTCTATAGCATGGCCTATGGTGTGACCAAAGTTTAAAATCATCCTCTCTCCCTTGTCCTTTTCATCCTGCTCTACTACCTGTTTTTTTATACTACAGCATTTATATATTATATCTTCTATATATTCAAATAAAGCTTCATAGCTTTCTATACTTTCAAACTTTTCAAAGAGCTTTTTATCCTTTATTAATCCATATTTTATAGCTTCGCCTAACCCATCATTTACATATCTCTTTTCTAAGGTTTTAAGCACCCGAGGATCAATATATACTGCCTTAGGATGATAAAAATTACCTATTAAATTTTTTCCCCTAGGTAAATCTATAGCAACCTTACCTCCTATAGATGAATCGATTTGGGCAAGCAGTGATGTTGGAACTTGAACAAATGGAATTCCCCTTAAAAGAGTAGCTGCACAAAAGCCTGATAAATCTCCAATGACTCCTCCCCCTAAAGCTATAATTAAATTTCCCCTATTTAGCTTAAAATCTAAAAGTTCATTATATAACTTCATTAAAGATTCTATTGATTTACTACCTTCACCAGGTTTTAAAACTACCTTTAAAACTTTAAAATCATTATCCTCTAAAGACTTTTTAACTATATCTCCATAAAATTCATCTACATTCTCATCAGTAATTAAAGCTATTTTATTTCCTTCATACATCTTTGAAATCTCTTTACCTATACTATTTATAATTCCTGATTTAATGAGAATTTCATATTGATTATTAGGAAGGTTTATTTGTAAATTTCTCATAATTATCTTCCTCCGCTTTATTGTTCTCTCCTTTTATTTTAAATAGTTACTTACTGTTATTATAAGATATTTATTACTAATTATTATACATTAATGAATTATATTTTCACATATGAATTCATTAATAGAAACTTATGTACTAAATTACTCCTTTTGTATTATATATATTGTGAATTAATATATATAGTGTAAAATATAATATAATGTTACATATACATTACTGTGTATATTTTATAATTTAAATTGGGGGATTTTTATGAATTTTTTTAACACACCTTCCGTTATGATTGATGAAGCAAAAAAAGCTAAACTGAAACACAATCCATTTCTCAACTTACTTATATCCTTAGTTCTTATTTTAGTAAGTCAATTTATACTTGTGATTCCTATGGCAATAATAGGTTTTATAACTGTGATTAAATCCAATGGATTATCTATGACCATAGATAATGAAACTTTAACTCTTATAAATTTATTTGGTACTGGATTTTTAATTATACTCTGTATTTTATATTGCAAATTTAGTGAAAGAAGAAATCTTCGCTCTATGGGGTTAATGAAAAAAGGTGCTTTTAAAGAATATGGCATTGGATTAATAGTAGGACTTGTTATGTTTAGTGCTGTTGTATTGATTCTAATGATTTCTGGACAATTATCCTTTGTTAAGGTTACTCTGTCTTCTCTTCCTATAATTATTATTTTCTTTATTGGTTTTATGATACAAGGTGCCAGTGAAGAATTTCTATGTAGAGGCTTTTTATTAACTTCCATTGCTGCTAAAAATGGAATTATTCTCGGTATTATTTTGAACTCCTGTTTATTTGGGTTTCTCCACATTTTCAATTCAGGCTTTTCTATACTCCCACTGATTAATATTATTTTAGTTGGTATATTCTTTTCCGTTTATGCTTATCGTACAGATAATATTATTGGAGTATGTGCAATTCACACCATGTGGAACTTTGCTCAAGGTAATATATATGGAATTCTTGTTAGTGGAATGAACATAGGACCTTCTATTTTGAAAGTTAATAGTTTTAGTAACTCTTTACTATCTGGTGGTAACTTTGGAGCTGAGGGTGGCCTTGCTTGTACAATTGTATTAATTACATCTACATTGATTGTAGTATTTATTCCTAAAAAATCTATTTCTACATCACATAGTGAATCAAATTAAATTATATTATATTAGATTATAAGGAGGCTTTTATGGAGACTTTATTTGCTTTTATTCCAATGTTAATTATTTTACCCATAATTTTATTGTTTTGGGGTTTAGGTATTTATGCACTGGTACTTATGATTAAAGCTTTAAAAATTTATATTAATAAAAACTCATAATGTATCTAAATTATAGAAGACCATATCATAAATATGACATGGTCTTCTAATTTTTTATTCTTGAGCTGATAACTTCTTATAGTTATTATATCTTTCCATAGCATCTGCTTCTGTCTTTGCAAATAATTCCTCTGCTACTTCTGGGAATACCTTGGCTAAGGATGCATATCTAACCTCACCTAATAAGTAGTCTTTAAAGCTTCCATTTGGTGCTTTTGAATCTAAGGAGAACGGATTCTTAGTTCCTTTTAAATCTGGATTATATCTATATAAAGTCCAATATCCACACTCTACTGCTCTCTTCTGTTCTTCTTGTGAATAAGACATTCCAGCTTTAATACCATGATTAATACATGTAGAGTAAGCTATTATTAATGATGGTCCATCATAAGCTTCAGCTTCTGAAATAGCTTTTATAGTCTGATTTTTATCTGCTCCCATGGATACTTGAGCTACATATACATAACCATAGCTCATAGCCATCATTCCTAAATCCTTCTTCTTAGTTCGCTTTCCTGATGCTGCAAACTTAGCTACCGCAGCCGTTGGAGTTGATTTTGATGATTGACCTCCTGTATTAGAATAAACTTCTGTATCAAAGACTAATACATTTACATTTTCTCCTGATGCCAATACATGGTCAAGGCCGCCATATCCTATATCATAAGCCCATCCATCTCCTCCAAATAGCCATTGAGATCTCTTAACAAAGAATTCTTTATCTTCTAGTATCTTCTTAGCTAGTTCACTATTTTCTTTCTGAAGAACTTGGGTTAACTTAGTTGCTCTATCTCTTGTACCTTCACCCTTATCTATGTTATCTAACCAATCCTGTAACACGGGCTTAGCTCCCTCTGAAATATTGCCACTTAGAGCTTCTCTTATATTCTGTGCAATTCTTTCTCTTATGGTTTTAACAGCCATAAACATTCCAAAACCATACTCAGCATTATCTTCAAAGAGTGAGTTAGCCCATGCTGGTCCATAGCCTTCTTTATTAGGTCTATAGGCTGTTGAAGGTCCTCCAGCTGCCCAAATTGATGAACAACCAGTAGCATTAGCTACCATCATTCTATCTCCAAATAATTGAGTTACAAGTTTAGCATATGGAGTTTCTCCACAG
The DNA here is from genome assembly GCF_052067195.1 of Clostridium sulfidigenes. NCBI lineage: Bacteria > Bacillati > Bacillota > Clostridia > Eubacteriales > Clostridiaceae > Clostridium > Clostridium sulfidigenes. Next base: position 8,046 of record NZ_JBQHQR010000014.1, read on the forward strand.
CCTGCACATGCACCTGAGAATTCAAGTAGAGGCTGCTCAAACTGACTACCCTTCACAGTATTTTTGTTCAATGGATTCTTCTTGTTTGCAACTTTTTCTACAACATAATTCCAAACTTCTATTTGATCATGTTGACTATCCTGTGGTTTCATAACTAAAGCTTTTTCTTTAGCTGGACAAACCTCTGCACAGTTTCCACATCCAGTACAATCTAAAGGTGTAACTCCTATATGGAAGAACATAGGAGCTTCAGTTTTAAGAGCCTTGGCTTCTAGCAACTTCATATCCTTTGGAGCATTTTCTTTTTCTTTTTCATCTAATAGAAAGGCTCTAATAGTGGCATGTGGACATACATATGAACATTGGTTACATTGAATACAGTTCTCTGATATCCACTGTGGCACATTTACTGCTATTCCTCTCTTCTCAAAGGCAGTAGTACCTGCCATGAAAGTACCATCATCTACTCCCTCTCTAACCAATGTAGAAACTGGAATAGCATCTCCTTCCATCCTATTCATTGGTTCTACAATATCTTTAATAAATGCAGGATAATCCTTCATTATATCTAACTTATCATCCTTAGCATCCTTCCATTTACTTGGGACTTCTATTTTAACTATAGAATTTATTCCTGAATCAATGGCAGCATGGTTCATATTTACTACTTTTTCACCCTTCTTACCATAGGAAGTTATAACTGCTTCTTTTAAATATTTTACTGCATCTTCAATAGGTATGATATCTGCTATCTTAAAGAAGGCAGCTTGCATTATCATATTTATTCTTCCACCTAACCCAATTTCTTGGGCTGTTTTAACTGCATTTATGATGTAGAGATCTATATTATTTTCTGATATATATCTTTTTAAGTCAGCTGGTAATCTATCTTCCAAATCTTTTTCTGTCCATTGAGTATTTAAAAGGAATTTTCCACCCTTCTTTAATCCTTGTAATAAGTTATAGCTATAGACGTAGGATTGGTTATGGCAAGCAACAAAATCCGCTTTGTCAATGGTATAGTGAGATTTAATTGGTTTATTACCAAATCTTAAGTGAGAAACAGTTATTCCACCTGATTTCTTAGAATCATAAGAGAAATATCCTTGAGCATACATGTCTGTATGATCTCCAATAATCTTTATAGCACTCTTATTAGCTCCAACGGTACCGTCAGAACCTAATCCCCAGAACTTACATGAGGTTGTGCCTTCTGGCGTAGCATCTATATCTTCCTTTGGCATTAACGATGAGTTTGTAACATCATCAATTATTCCTATAGTAAATCTATCCTTTGGTTTATCTTCTTTGAGGTTTTCAAATACGGCAGCTATATGAGCTGGAATTGGATCCTTTGAACCAAGTCCAAATCTTCCACCTACTACTAATGGAGCATTTTCTTTTCCAAATAGTGCTCTTACTACATCTAGATAAAGAGGCTCCCCTATAGAACCTGGCTCCTTAGTTCTATCAAGTACTGCTATCTTCTTAACTGTACTTGGCATAGCTTTTATAAACTTCTCTATAGAGAAAGGTCTATAAAGTCTTACTTTTACAAGTCCTACCTTTTCTCCCTTAGCTCTTAGATAATCTATAGTTTCCTCAACTACTTCAGATACAGAACCCATTGATATGATTATCCTATCTGCATCCGGTGCTCCATAGTAATCAAAACAGTGATATTCTCTTCCTGTTAGTTTTGTTATTTCACTCATATAATTTTCTACTACAGTAGGTATATCTTCATAGTATCTATTAAGTGATTCACACATTTGGAAATATAAATCAGGGTTTTGAGCAGTTCCTCTTGTAACTGGATGATCTGGATTTAAAGCATTTTTTCTGAACTCATCAATAGCTTTATAGTCTACTAGTTTTGCAAGTTCCTCCTGCTCTATAACCTCAACCTTTTGTATTTCATGGGAAATTCTAAAGCCATCAAAGAAACTAAGAAATGGCATTCTAGCCTTTATAGCACTTAAATGTGCTACTGCTGCTAAATCCATAACCTCCTGAACAGAACCTTCTGCAAGCATTGCAAATCCTGTTTGTCTTGTAGCCATAACATCTTGATGGTCACCAAATATACTTAAGGATGACGTAGTAAGAGCTCTAGCTGCAACATGTATAACTCCAGGTAATCTTTCTCCTACCATCCTATACATGTTAGGTATCATAAGTAATAGACCTTGTGATGCTGTATATGTAGATGATAGAGCTCCTGCTTGTAAGGAACCATGTAATGCTCCAGCTGCCCCTGCCTCAGATTGCATCTCTACTACTTTAACAGGATGACCAAATATATTTTTTCTTCCCTTAGCGGCCCATTCATCTACTAGCTCAGCCATAGGTGTAGATGGTGTAATTGGGAATATAGCAGCTACTTCTGTAAATGCATAGGATATATGTGCTGCTGCTGTATTACCATCCATAGTCTTCATTTTTCTCATGTTATTACCTCTTTTCTTACAGTTTAAATATATTGGTATGAAGGTATTTAGACATATATCTAATGCCTCAATAGCCTTTTGTTACTTTGCTCTAAGTTATAAAGCTTTAATTTTTACTCTTATACCATTTATATGTTGAGCTAAATAAGTGGATATTATGTATAGCATTAAAATTTATTAAAGACTTATTACTTAACTATAAGAAAATGAGACTTTCACAAAATAGAGTTATCCATTTTGTGAAAGCCTCATTGGTAAAACTATATAATTTTTAATACTTTATATTGTAGGTTCAACACTATTCATGGACCAACCATCATTTCTTACGTCATGTATATCTATAAACTCATCCTTCTCTTCTATAGCTTTAAGCCTCTTTACTACTCCATAAGGCTCCTTTAAAGATAATTTATCTCCTCTGCCTGATATTATCCATAGAGTTCTATAACCTTTTGGAGTAACCTTTAATTTATCTTCACCTTTACCATCAGTAAAATATATAAGTAAGTTAGTATCAGTGTTATTTATATATTCAAATACAGGAGTAAACTGTGTTCCTCCCCCTTTAGTAACCCTTTCTCTTATATCCTTTACAGACTTAACCTTATATGCTCTTTTAATATTGCTATCACACTCTATTATAGTTACTTCACTATTATAATTTTTTACTATTAAAAGTACTTCTTTCATAGATTGCATAAACTCAGCATCACTTATACTTCCACTTATATCTATAGCTACAGCAATTTTAGCCCTATGCCCTCTTAACTCCCCTTTTAAATCTAATCTATTAGGTTGCCTTCGACTTCTTCTTGTTACAGTTTTCTTCTTACTACTCTCTAAGGTTCCCATTATTTTTTTCAAATAAATATTCCATGGGATTTCATTTTCACTTCCCTTTAAAGTTTTTAGCATAGCTTCTATCTCTATTGGAAGCTTTCCTTTACTAGAAAGCTCTGCAAATTTCTCAGTAAAGGACTTCAGAGTTTTATCATCTATATCATCAGATTCATCCCAGGTATCATGAGTCTTTTTAGGATCATATTCATCCTTAGTATCGCCTTTAGAATCATCCTCTTCGCCTTCTTTGTCCTCTTCTAACAAATCCAATTCTCCTTGAATTTCTCTTACATAGTACTCCATAGAATTATATGGTTCTAACTTCAAATTATATTTTGTATTTACCCATTCTAAGGTAGTTGCATAGGCAGGTAAGAAATTAATATATTGATTTGCAACTATGTCCATAGCCATATTAACAGCTAAGGTGCTGTATTTTTTTCTTAATTCCTTTGCCCTTACTAAATGTAATGCTAAAATATGATGTATTTCATGTTTTATAGTCCCTTGCATCTGACTCAAATCAAGTTGTAAAAATATAAGAGGATTAAAATAAACAATATATTTAGCTCCCTTAAAACTTATAGCTGTAGGTGTATCTATATCATATCTTATTTCTCTTTTTACCTGAAATAAAAAGTATCCATAGAAATTTTCATTATCTTCCATCAAGGCTAGATTTACTCTATCTACTAGTTTATAAAACTCCAACTTTAAGTCTTCTGGCATATCTACTACAAATTTTTCGCCATCTCTTCTGGCTTTAAACATCTCTCCACCATTAACTATATTAGTTACCCTATTATAAAGCTTAACCCTCAATTCTTCAAAATTCTTACTCATGGCTATCTACCCTTTTATCTCAGTATAAGCTGCAAAGTAATTCTCTACAAAGTCTTCATTTTCTAATATGAAGTTATATATTTTCTTTTGACTTTTTCTCATATCCTGCATAATTCCAATCATCAAATCTACTGGATAAAAGCTAAGAAACTCTACAAATCTATCTATAACTTTTTTTATAGCTGCTCCTTCTAGCTCTTCAACTTTGCTGCTAATATAATTTATCATATTACTACCTGTTAAATATAATCTAGTGTGGCTCTCATTGGATATCCTAATTTTAACCTGCTCTGATAAAACTTCTTCTTCAAATACTTCTTCTGGAGAAATTAAAGTAGTATTATCCGACTCCATAAAATCCATAAGTTGCTCTGCAATAATTCTTCCAAGATTCCCCCTTAAAACATTTAAAAATACTCTTCTTGGTATACTATCTTTATTTTCTTTATATAACTTATAACTTTTAGACACTCTTTCAAAGCTTCGTGGGGTAGCCCTTATATCATCTTCGTTAATACTGTGTAGATGCTCTGGAAAAGTAGATATGAATTCTATTACTTTTCTATCAACTTTATTTTCCGAAGCCCATTTAATCCAACCCTTTGCATCACTTTCCATGTTAAGCCAAACAAATCGATTTTCTTGGGCAGCATCCATATCTACTACTTGATAATCAAAGTCTGAGCCGTATTTACTGGATGGATTCATTGCAGCCAATATCTTTACTTTATCATGAAGCTTATATCCATTTATCTCTCTATTTAATATCAAATTCATAAGCTCTTGTTGTACACTATGCTCACACCTATTTATTTCATCTATAAATAAAAGCACCTCTTTACCTTCTAAAATAAGATTATCTATTTCTCTAAGCTTTGTATGAATAGCATAGATAGTTGTCTTTTTACTTACTACTCTTCCATGTTCATCTTTAATAGTATATTCTTCCACTGTAGGGAGTCCACCTATTTCACCCTCCTTTAAAAGGTTTCCATCTATAACAACTAAACTCCATTCTCTTTGTCTCGCCAAAGTCTTTGCAAGAGCAGTCTTGCCTATTCCACTCTCTCCTACAATAAGAGGTACTTCATTAGTTTCTATTACAAGCTCTACACTTTTTAATGTATCATTAAAGTTCATTTGCATTATCCTCCTACATAATCTTTAGCTTTTCATCTATAGCAACTCTTTTTGATCTATTACTTCCATACTTATGAATAAATATAATCTTATCCATAGAAATATTATTATACTTTTTATTTATACTTTCACAATTGATAAAATTTCTTACATAGCTCTCTTCTATATCTTCACTAGATAATCTTTCTTTTAATACTCCTTCGAGCTCTTCTATAGAAATATCTTTTATAAGATATTTAATTACTAGTATATTTTCTTTTAAAAATTTTATCATCTTTTCCTTATCTAGATTATGAACAAACTTAATAGCAGCTTCATTATTTCTAATGGCAGATATCTCAGCTTTTTCACTAGGATTGTTAATATACCTTAGGGCATCATAGCTAATATTTACAGCCGCTAGCTGCACCTCTTCACAAGGATTTTCTATATACTTAATAGAATCATAATTTTTCTCAATAGCCAACCTCTGAAGATGACAGCTAGGATTCTTTATATACTGAATAGCCCATCCCTTTTGTTCAATCCCTAGATTTACTAGTTCTTCACTAGGAGCATCTATATATTTTAAAGTATTCCAGCTTTCCTTTACTGCATACTCTTTCATTTCTAAGGTAGGCTCATCTATAAATTCAATAGCATTTATATTACTCTTCAATGCTTTTATATTCATTTCCTCTGTTGGATCTTTTATGTACTGTAGAGACATTCCATCCTTCTCTACAGCCAAAAGCTTCATTTCTTCTGTTGGGTTCTTTATAGTTTTTATAATAATTGGATTCCTCTTTACCATTTCTATAGCTCTATTATAATCCATAACCATATTCCTCCTAGGTTTATAGCACACATAAGACTTGTAAAATCTTATAACTGCATAACCTTCACTAAACAATAACTTTATTAAGTAATAATAATTCTCCATTTAATTATATCATTTTATAGTATATTTAAAAGCACTTTATTAAATATTTTTTTATAATTTCTTCAAGGTATATATGATTATTTTCAAAAAAATGGATATCAAAATTAATTGATATCCATTTTTAAAATTTTTTAAGTTTTTAAATATGTATTTCAACAGAAAGCATGTCGTCGTCTGTTTCTATTAAAATATTGCCTTTATTACCACTCACTATTTTTTGCACATTATGTAGTCCATAGCCCCTACTAGAACCCTTAGTTGAATATCCTTCTTTAAACATTGAGGATATATTTATTTTATTCATATCTTTTACAGTGTTTTTTATAGTGATAACATATCTACCGTTAGTTGAATAATCTTCATCTATATATATATCAACTAATTTATTGGGACTCTCCTTAGCTGCTTCTATAGCGTTATTTAATAAGTTAGTTAATATAATTACCATATCTGATTGACTAATCTTTATATTATTCAAGCTATTTTTAATGTTACACTTTATATTTACATCAGCTTTTTCTGCTTCGCAAATTTTACTATAAATAAGAGCTCTTAAAATTATATTATCTATTGTCATTAGCTTTGTTAAAGTATCTTTATAAGTTATATCTTCTATATACTTCTTTATTACTTTATTAACTTCATCATAATTTCCCACCTGAAGGGTTGAGTATATCACATTTAAATGATTTTTATATTCATGTTCACTAGCCCTTAACTTCTCAATATACTCATTTAAAATCAAATTATATTTATTTTGAATTTCTAATATCTCATTCTCCTTCATAATTTTATATATATCTCTACATAAAGTCATAGTTATTATAATGAATACTAACAATGCTGAAAATAATCCAATTCTTAATCCACTGCCTATAAAATGACTATCATTTATAAATATTAATATAGTTAATATTAGAAATAAGTTCACTATTCCTGTTATGATAATTTTAGTACTTATCTTAGGTATAGTTGAAATATTCAACTTAACATATTTAGTAAAATAATATATAGTACCTAATGTAATTGTAAATACCCCCGCCAATGTTAAGGTTAAATTTATACTTTCTGTATTTATATCTAATATACCTACTATAATTCCAACAATACTTTCTGCTATCATTAAAACTAATAATGATATAGTTATCTTTATTAGAGACTTATAAAAAGTGTCATTATGTAAAAATTTATTTATGAATGCATATATTATAGTTAAAGCTCCTATGGTGAATAATGGTATTTTTATAACACTACCAAAAACATATGCTAACATAATAGAAATTAAAACATTCTTAATATTAATTTTATCAAATAAAATATTGCAAATCATACCCAATGTAAACAACTCTAAAAAATTATTTATACTCATTTTCATACCCTAAAATTTCAAATACTTTTTCACAGTAACTTATAGATAAGTCAATAATGTCACTAATGTTAACAAAATGCACTTTCCATAACTTAGTATACATCTTGTCTATTCTTTTTATATATTTAGTGTTTACAATAAAGGATTTATGGCATTGTACTATACTATTTGATTCAATCATACTTAAAAGCTTCCCTAGAGATAATTTTGCATAAATTACTCCATTCTTAACTGTTACAATTTTGCACTTCCTTGGTATATACTCAGCAAAAACTATATCATCATGATATAGTTTATAGGTTATTTTATTTTCTATAGTTATCATACTATACTTTCGATTGTCATTTTTCTTAACATTTTCTTTCATAAACACATCTATGATTCTTTTAATATCTTTTTTACTATAAGGCTTTATTAAAAAATCATAGCAGTGTATATTTTTAAATGCATCTACCATCTGATAACCTTGACTTGTTATAAATACTATTCCTTTTAATTCATAACCTTCCATGGCTCTAATTTTTTTAGCTATATCTATCCCAGATCCATCTGGTAAGTTGATGTCAATAAAGAATAAGTCAATATTTTTTTCACTAATGACTTTTAATGACTCTTTAAATGAATGTGCCGTTAGGAGCTCCACATTATTATAGCTTTCTTTAATTAGGTTAGACAAATTATCACTTTGAATAATATCATCTTCTATTAACAATAATTGCATCTTCATCACCCCTAACAATTATAGCACATTTTAGATAATTATTACTTACCTTTTTCTCTTAATTCTAATGGTAATTCAACTTCTCCCCAAAAGAATATAGAAGAAGATTTCAACGCTGCTTCTCCTACTCCTATACTGGCATTAGTTAATACACCACTCATAAGTTTTCTTAAGTCGAATTTTTTCATTAAATTTTTCATTACAGATTTCCCCCTGTTATTCATATGATATTCATAAATCATATATATTCCAAATAATAATACAAGATTTATGTACACAGAATCATTTACTACTCTTACTAAAGTATATGTAAATAAATATATGAAGCTTGTCTTTAATTTTAATTTTAAAATTACCTTAGGAGCTTCTATTGCTTTAATCTTAGTTCTATATTTAGCAGTAAAAATTGTAGCTATAACAGATACTAATATTAAAACTCTTATGAATCTTGGTATTATTATTATAGAAGATAAAAAATACATACTTAAATATATTCCTGTAGTCTTTATAAAGCATCTTGCAAAGCTTTTACAATGCCCACCTCCAAGTTTAGTTCTAACCCCTAAAATTAATACTGTAATTATGAAAAATTCAGGTAATCTTTTAAGCATAATAGATATTAAAAGTATTATAAAGAATTTAACTCCTTCACTTATAAAAACCTCTACCCCATATCTAATTCTATCAAGGTAATATATATCTTCTATATTAGATTCTGTGGCAATAAAATTCACAATTTTTTTTACTAAAATACTAATCATAAAATCCCTTCTTAATTTCAAGTTTTAACAAAATTATACACCATTGCTATATGGTTTATTTTGAATTTTCATGAAATTACTTATTTCATACCTAAAATTCCTTATTTTTCACGCTCAAACTTTATTTTACATTAATTCTTAACTTACATGTTCGATATTTAACCTTTCGTTCCAAAAACCACACTACAAGATTATTTTAAGCTATAATCATATATGAATAACACACTTATATAGAGGTGGTTTAATTACAACACCAGTAAAATATTAATAGAAATAATAATCTCAAATTCCTTTCATTAATATACATAAAGCACCTCTATATTCATTTTATACTAAATTTATATTTATATTTATAATCTTTTATTGTGAGGTGCTTCTGATGAAATCTATCAGAAAAGATTTAAAATTAGATTTGATAGCTTCTATTATAGCTATATTGATTTTCTTATTTTCAGTACCTAGATTAATAAAGACATCTGACCCTACTACCATTGCATTTTTAGGTATTTGTGTATTACTACTCCTTATATGTAACTTGCGTAAAATTCATAGTAATAATTAAGTTATTATTATAATAAATTATATTCAATAATTTAACTTAATATATGTAATTAACCAATTTAATTGTAATTGTGACTATAGAGTGTAAAGTCAATGTCCCCTATATAAAAAAGAAAACACAGTAAAGTTTCTAATCTTTTAGTACTTTACCGTGTTTTCCTTTTGTTGATAAATAAAAGTAATTAAGCTTTAAATTTAATATATTAGTTTAATAATTAATTACTTTTGAATAAAATATTTTTTTAATGGTCTTTACTACAGAATCACTTTCACTATCTCCTATGATTTGTGAATTATTTTCTTTAACTGTAATAGATGCATTTTCTACTACATATCCTTCATCTGCTACTTCAATCATAGAACTATCCTGTTCTACACCAGCAAATACAACTACTTTCTCACTTTTAATCATCTCTCTTAACTTTATCAAAGCACTTCCTCTAGATGTTTTACCACTATACACTTTTAAAATATAGTAATCTTCGTTATATCTTTCATATATAACCTTGATGTTTTTATAATCCCTACATCCTTTAAGCCTATTATGTAGTATTTCTATTTTATCTATCTTGTTAATAACCATGATGCAAATTACGTCTAGCCCTTGTGGTAGTTTACTATAAATATAATTTTTCAATGGAAGTACTTTCTCTAAATTATAAAATCTCTTTTCTTCTTCATTAGTAAAATTACCATAATAAATGTGCATCACATCATTAATTATAGTATGAGTAAAGGTATTTATAGATAACTCATCACATATATTTAAGATTCTTTCAGCTATTTCATTATTTATTCCTTCATGGTAAACATAGCTTTTCTTATTAAAATCATATATTGCTGCTCCATTCATTGTAATTACTGGTAACTTAATATCCATACTACTAACTATAGGCGCTACAGTTTCTGGAGTTTTATCTGTTACTAATGTCACTAGTGCTCCTTCTTCTATCATTTCCTTTAGTTTTACCTTAGTATAAGCACTAACTTGATTTTTAGAATCCATTAAAGTATTCGTTAGTGTACTTATAAACAAAATTTTGGTATTTCTCTTCTTAGGTAACCTCATAGCATTGACCCCTAACGCTACAAAAATCCCAATTAAAGTGTCTATAATTCTATTAATAGTAAATGCATAAGGAACTACATCATCTCCATGATTTATAGCCACACTTAAAAATACTACACAACTAATATAGGATGCTGTTTGTCTTTCAAGTAATATTGTAGTATATATTAAAGGTATGATAGCTACAGATGTTAATAGATATCTTAGTTGTGGCATAGATTCAGGTATAAATCTTCTTTCTAATAATAACACCATCACTCCAAAGGCACCTCCAATTAAAGTCCCAATGGTACGATTTAAACCAACCTGCTTAGTACTCTCCACACCTTGTTGCATGCATAAAATTGCCGCTATTGCTGAATAGAATGGCATTCCTGTGCCTCTTACTAAATATATTAAAAAACATATAAAGACTGCCACTGCTGATTTTATAATCCTCATTCCTATCCTTGGCATTAAAATCCCCTTCTTTAACTAATAATTTATAATACATTATATCATGAGTATTTATAACTTTTTATATTTAAACGTATTCTAATTTTACATATAAATATTCAAATATTCTTTAAAATCAAATGAATTTTAGTTATTCTGAAGTTTACACACATAATTAATATTGACATTCATCATGTTTTCCATATATAATTATTCCAATTATATGGAATTTGTTGTCATTACCTTTATAAAATAAGTATAAATATAAATATAGGATTTTAAGGGGGAGAAACTCATGCTTGAATTTTTTAAACTCATACCTATAATTATTATGATTATATTTCTTTGTCTGGGAATTGGTGTCTTTCTACTTATTAATAAGATATTTAAATGACGTATTTATCTAAGTTTTGATTTGACTTTTATAATGAATAAAGTTATATCTTATTAGATAATATAAATATATAAACTTAATAGGAGGTTCATAAATGAATAGCTTAAATTCTAAAGAAGACCTTTTAAAACTAATTGATACTACGGATTTACTTTTATGCTTCTTTACTGGAAAATGTTTTTGAGGAAATGATGACCTGCTTTGTAAAGTAGATGACTTGCTTACTAATTATCCTAAGGTTAAATCTATAAAAATTAGTATTGATGAATTTCCTTCCTTGTGTGCAGAATTTTCAGTTTTTACAGCACCTACAATTTTACTTTTTACTCAAGGAAAAGAAACCCTAAGAGAATCTAGATTCATTGTCATGAATGAGTTAGATAAAAATATAAATAGATATTATAGTTTAATATTTTAATAATATCCTTTTCAACCTTTTAGTAATTTATATAATAACTAAAAGGTATTTTTTATATCTTCACTTAAAATAATTATTAAAATCATTTTATATTTGTATAAACTTCCTTGACTCTATAGTCCCTATAGGGTTTAACCTTTGAAATATAAAATATTGAATTTAGGAGATGATTTTATGAATAAAGAATATTTAAATGATACTATCAAATTATTATGTGAACGTGCAAGTTGCCGAAGCTTTCTAGATAAGAAAATTCCTGACGAACTATTGAATGAGATTATATCTTGCGGTTTACATGCTGCTACTGGAGGAAATCTTCAACCTTACTCTATAATAAAGATAACTGATGATAAGACTAAGGAACGTTTAGTTAATGAATGCGATATGCAATCACTAGTTAAAAATGCACCTGTTAATCTTCTATTCTGTATTGACTGGAGAAGAATTCAACGTTGGTGTGAAGCCTCTGATGCTCCTTTTGTAGCTACCAAGAGTTATAGACATTTTTGGATTGCTCTTCAAGATACAATAATATGTGCTCAAAATATTTGTACTGCTGCTGATTCTATAGGTTTAGGCTCTGTATATATAGGCACAGTAGAAAGTTGTTTTATGGAATTAAAATCTATATTTAATATTCCAGAAGGCGTATTCCCTGTAGTTCTTTTAAGTATTGGATATCCAAATCAACCTTTAATTCCTGCTCCAAAGTTAGGCATAGAAGCCATAGTTCATGAGGAAAGCTATAAAGACTTAACTATAGACACTTTAGTAAAGCTACAAAATGAAAAATACAATTCTAAAAAATTTCCCCTTAGTCCAACTAATATGGCATCAATGAAAGAAGTGACTTTAGATATAGGTGGAGAAGATTACAGTAATAAGATTATTACATCTATAGAACAGCAAGGGTATATTAATATGGCCCAAAGATACTTTGGTCTTCACTATAAAGCAAATTGGTCTTGTATAGGAAATAAGAATTTTTTAGAAGCTCTTAAGGCATATGGATTTACATGGATTATGGGAGAGGACTTTCCTACTGATGACAAATAAATTTTAAAATTAAAGGATATAATTAGTCAATAAACTACCAATTATATCCTTTAAATATTTCACAATAATTACTATTTCAATAATAGCTGAATCCGTCTCACCCATTCTTCATTATTATCAGATATGTTTGGCCCTATAATCAATTCTTCTATACCGATTCCTTGTAATTCCATTTTAGAAGATTTTATATATTTTAATAAGCTATCATAACTTTCTTTTAAACTGTCTCGACTACCTATATGGTCAATGACTCCATAGACCCCTTCTTTTAATGTGTATTTATTCTTAGAATCATTTAGCTTTTCTTCTTTGCTAAGAGCCAGATAACTTTTAAGATGAGTTTCTCCTTTATCATTAATATTTATTAACCTTGACGGCTTAAACATAACTTCTACACTAATACTACAATTTCTATCAAAACTTACCAAAGACCTTATTACATTATCTATAGTGCTATTTTCATTTACGTCTATTAAATATCCTTCCCTTCTTTCTAATACCATAATTCTCGGCTCTGTAGAATAATTTCCTTCCCTTAAATCATTTATATTTTTTAATTGCTCTTCTACATAACAAGAAACTTTTTTTAAGTTCTCTATGTTTTCATCAATTACATTTTTCAAATTATTAAACAATTTTTCTGTTTCACATATATCTCCACTTAAAACCTTCATAATTTCACTAAGAGATAATCCCGTAGACTGTAATGCTTTTATTTTCCACAATCTCTGACTAGAAGTACTATCATAATATCGATAACCTGACTTAGAATCTACTTCTACAGGAACTAATAATCCAATATTATGGTAGTATCTTAAAGTTTGTATGTTTATATTATGTAGTTTAGCCATTTCACCTATACTAAATTTCACTTCGTTTTCACCTCATATATTAAATAAAATTAAGTTTAATATTATAATAAAACAGGAGACACATTATGTCTCCTGTTTTTATACTACTGTAAAATAAAAGTTCCTTACATACTGAAATGATTTAAGTATTAAAAATATTACTAATAATTTTCACTATAAAGAATAATTATTTCTTTAAATAGTATTCCATAACATTTTTAACCTTAGCTGTTGGTATTCCACTACCACCTCTACCTTTTACGTCTTCTATTATCATAGATATGGCAATTTTAGAATCATCTGTGTTTACAGCTACAAACCATCCATTTTCTTTACCCGATTCATCTTTTTGATCTTTCTTTATCTCTGAAGTTCCAGTTTTACCAGCTATATTAAATCCATTTACTTTTGCAGTGGTAGCTGTTCCATCTGCATCATTTATTACAGCTGAGAAAGCATCTACTAAAGCTGGTACTTTTTCTGCCTTTATAGCATTTTTCAATACTTTTGCTTCTGGATTTTTTCCAATGTTAAGTCTTGGCTGCATTATATCTCCATTGTTTCCTAATGCACTATATGATAATGCAATATCTAATGGTGACATAAGCACCTCACCTTGACCATATCCTGTGTCAGCAAGAAGTATTTCTTTACTTAAAGTATTATCATTACTAATTTGAGAAGTTTCCATTGGGAAATCAAAAGTTATCTCTTCTCCAATACCAAAGTTTTTAGCTCCATTTATAAAGGCATCTGCTCCTATATTCAATGCTACTCTTGCAAAATAAATATTATCCGAGTATTTTGTAGCTTCTTTTAAGTTTATAGCCTTACCAGGATCTTTTACTCTCGTAACCTTATATCCACCCCATGATGAATTATTTTGCCAATCTAATCCCTTAATATCCATAGTTTCTCCTGGATTAAGTGCGCCTACATCCAATCCTATAGCCGCTGTAACTAGCTTCATTGTCGAGCCTGGTGCGTATACATTATTAAACCTATTGTCAAACTGCTGACCATCAAGCTTTTTCCACTGATCACTTAAGGATTTTGTTTTATATGTTACAAATATATTTGGATCATAGGAAGGTGAACTTACCATAGCTAAAACTTCTCCAGTTTTAGGGTCTACTGCAGTAGATGCTCCCTTCTCACCTTTCATTTCACTATATATCTTACTTTGAAGCTCTGGGTCTATTGATAGTTTTATATCCTGACCATTCTTTGCTTCTGTTTTAGCTAAAGTTATTTTTTCTTCTCCCTTTTCAATGTATATTTCTCCACCATCTTGGCCCCTTAATATATCTTCATAAACCTTCTCAAGACCAGCTTTTCCAAGGAGACTTATTTGTGAATAACCCTTATCTTTATTATTTTCCATTTCTTCTGCTGTAATGGCTCCCACATATCCTATTAGATTTCCAAAAGCTTCTCCTCCGGTGTAAACTCTGGAGTTTTTATTGTTTATTTGAACGCCTTCAATAGTGGAAAGCTTATTTAACTTTTCAGAATCAGATTGAAGTACAGATACTATTGGTACAAAATAATCTGGGTTAGTATTAGCTGCTAGCTGTTCTTCTATATATGACTCACTTATGTCTAATATAGTTGCCATAGCTGTTATTTTTTCTGACTTTTTATTTTCAAATTTACTTGGATGAATTCCTACAGACTTTACTATATCATCTTGTGCTAAAAAGTTCCCATTTCTATCTAATATACTTCCACGTTTAGAGTAATAATCTTCTACCCTCACCTTATCATCTGGTTTTTCCATTTGAGGGAATATTAAACTCTCATTCCACTTTACTTTATACCCATCCTCTTCTTTAACTAAAGTTGCTTTATAATCTTTGATATCTACCTTTCCTGCCACTGTATCCATAGTCATAGTAAATGGTATTTCTAATGACTTTTTATCTCTTTCCTTTTCTCCTACTATTTGAATATCCATATTACTAGCTACAATAGCACTATATATATTAGTGTATCTTTCTAAAAACTCTTCCTCGTTTATATATGCTTTTGATTCCACTGAAAGCATATTATACATACTTTTAAAATCTTGCTTAATCCAAGCATTTTTATAAATGTTAAAGGCATCCTTTATTTCATCTTTCTTAGAGCAACCTGTAAATAAAGCTATACCTATAATTATAGTTCCAATAATTAAGCTTAGTTTCTTTAAATTATTTTTCATTGCTATCCTCCTTATAAAATGTATTTTCTTACTGGGTACTTCACAGTTTAAATACAAGCTTATCTATTCTGCTCAATAAATAAACTACTACATCTATTGTAAGTTTATATATACTTTTATTCAATGAATTTTCTTAAAAATAAAAGTGAATCTTTTACAAATTTTTAAAATATTAATGTATAATTAATATAGAAAGGATTGGTGAAATCATGATAGATATTGAAAATGAAAGCAAAATTTATCTTCAACGTGAAGAAAGAACTAAATGGTTCCAAGAAGCTAGATTTGGAATGTTTATACACTGGGGATTATATAGTATACCTGCTGCAGGTGAATGGATTATGACTAACCGACAGATGACTGTTGAAGAATATAAACCATACTTTGCTGAATTTAATCCAACCAAATATAACCCTAGACAATGGGCCAAACTTGCAAAGAAAGCCGGTATGAAATATGCAGTTATGACTGCTAAACATCACGATGGATTTTGCTTATTTGATAGTGCTTATACTGACTATAAATCTACTAATACAAAAGCTAGAAGAGATTTAATTAAAGAATACATAGATGCTTTCAGAACAGAAGACATTAAAATTGGTCTTTATTACTCACTTCTTGATTGGCATCATGAAGACTATCCAGCCTATGGTGATAGGCACCATCCAATGAGAAATAACAAAGCCTTTAAAAATAAAATTCATAACTTCGATAATTATGTTAAGTATTTTCATAATCAAGTTAAAGAATTAGTTACTGGCTACGGTAAAATCGATATAATGTGGTTTGACTTTTCTTATGATAATATGACCGGTGAAAAGTGGAAAGCTACTGAACTAGTAGATATGATAAGGAAATATCAACCTGATATAATTATTGATAACAGATTAGATGATAAAAAAAGTATTAAAAAAGCTAACCTTTCTACTTATACCGGTGACTTTGACTCACCAGAACAAATTATTCCTCCAAGGGGCGTACTTAATGAAAATAGAAATCCTGTACCTTGGGAAGCTTGTATTACTCTCAATAATAATTGGGGCTATGCTTCTATGGACAAAGATTATAAATCCTCAAAGCAAGTGGTTAGGAGCTTAGTTGAATGTGTTAGCAAAAATGGTAATATGATTTTAAATGTAGGACCTAATGCAAAGGGTGAAATTCCAAAAGAATCCGTAGCTATCCTGGAAGAGGTTGGGGAATGGCTTGATGATAATGGAGATAGCATCTATGGTTGTAAAGGTAGCTACCTACCAAAACCAGAATGGGGAAGATATACCCAAAAGGGGAATTTACTTTATGCTCATATTTATGATAGAGGAATCGGTCACACTAATCTGAACAATCTAAGGGGAAAGATTAAAAAAGCTAGATTCCTTAAAGACTATTCTGAAATTAAAGTAGAGTTTCCATGGATGGCAGAAGAATTTGAAGCTGATGCCTTTATAAACTTACCTAGTGCAATTCTTCCTGATGAAAAAGATACAGTAGTAGAGTTAGAACTACTATAAACTTAATTTATATGTTATATAAAAGGAGATTTTATGCATATTAATAAAAATAAATTTAATGATATTTTTAGTACCTATATGGGCTTACCAAAAGAAGTGTACATACTTTTTTTAGGTAAAATGATTAACTGTATAGGTGCATTTGTTTATCCTTTATTATCCTTAATTATCACCCAAAAGGTTGGAATGTCCATAAAGGATGCTGGCTTAATTCTAACGCTTACAGCAATTCCTCAAGGTATTTGCATAATATTAGGTGGTAAACTAGTAGATTCAATTGGTAGAAAAAAAGTTATTATATTTTTTCAAAGTTTTGCTGCTGTATTTTTTATAGTTTGTGGCTTTATAAAACCCTCTACTACCCTAATCTTTTTTATAATTTTAGCTTCTTGTTTCTCTTCATTAGCTCAACCAGCTTATGATTCAATGGTAGGAGATATTACTACAAGTGAGAATCGGAAAGCATCTTTCTCTTTAATCTATATGGGACTTAATTTAGGCTTTGCCATTGGTCCCTTTATAGGTGGACTTCTTTTTGAAAGCTATCTTCCTTTAGTATTTATCGGTGATGCAATAACTACACTAATTTCTATTGGATTAATTGCCTTGTTTATTAAAGAAACTCATCCTAAATTAATAAATTCTAATAGTTCTGAATCAGATTATGAAAATCAAGTATCCAGTCTTGAAAAAGAAGAAACTGGTTCTGTATTTAGGGTGTTTTTAAAGAGACCTATTCTAATATATTATGCCTTACTTATGCTTACCTTTCAGTTCGCCTATGCTCAATGGGGTTTTGCAATTCCACTTCAATTAGGACAAATCTTTGGTTCTGGTAATGGAGCTAGGTATTTTGGAATATTAGCTAGTTGTAATGGTCTTATAGTAATTCTATTAACTCCTATAATTACCTCTCTAACAAAGAAATATAAAACCCTTAGTATAATTGCTAGTGGAGGAATATTATATGCCATTGCCTTTGGTTCCTGCAGTTTTATATCAGAACTGTCATTATTCTTCATTGTAATATTAATAATAACCATTGGGGAAATTGCAATCTCTACAAATTCTGGAACCTTTATAGCTAATTTAACTCCTGCTTCTCATAGGGGTAGGGTAAATGCATTCTTACCACTTATTTATGGTACAGGTAACGCAATAGGACCAAGCATAATGGGATCTATGATAGACTCTATAGGAATGAATAAAGCTTGGCTAATAGTAGCAATAATAGTAGGAATAGGTGCAATTTTTATGTATTCACTAAACTCTATTAAAGTTCAAGCTTAATCCATGAAAAAACCTCTTTAGTTAAAATCTAAAGAGGTTTTTATCCATAATTTTTCCTATAACTAACTTTGTATGAATATTTACTATAGTTATTAAACCTTTGCTGCACTATTCTAAACTTTGTAATAAATTATCTAAATTACGTTTAAGCTCCTTTGCTTCATCATTAGATATATTCAATTTGCAAAATACTTCTCCTGGCACATCTAAAATCTCACTTTTTAGTTTTAAGCCAGCTTCTGTTAATTCTATTATGACTACTCTATCATCATTTACGTCTCTATGTCTTGTAATTAGCCCCATAGATTCTAATTTTTTTAATAATGGAGTTAAAGTACCTGAGTCTAAGTGTAGTCTTTTACCAATGTCCTTAACTGTCATCTTTTCTTCTTCCCATAACACTAACATAGCTAAGTATTGTGTATAAGTAAGATTATGCTTATCAAGAATGGATTTATACAACTTTATTACCTCTCTAGATGCTGCATATAGAGAAAAACATATTTGATTTTCTAGTTTAATACATTCACAATTCTTCATATAAATTCTCCATTTCACAGAATGGTTTATTAAAATTAATTCTTAATAAACCATATTGTTTGAGATTATTTTACAATTTTAAAATTTATATGTCAATACAACAAATAATTTGAATAACATTATAAATAATTCATACAAATATCTCTTACTTTACTTTTCCTTTGAATCTACATAGGAAACCGCTGATAATGCAGCCACATTTCCTTCCCCTGCAGACTTTATATATTGATAAGGTCTTCCTACTATATCTCCTGCTGCGAAACAACCTTTTAAGTTCGTTTGCATTAGCCTATCAACCTCTACATGATTGTCTACGATTTTTAATCCCGGAACTAATTGACCTGGAGATATGCTATCTCTTAGTATAAATAAACCATCAGTAGTAATTTCTTTATTCTTTAAAACTAGCTTTTCCACCTTATCTTCACCAATTATTTCTACTGGTGTATCATTTACTACTTCTATAGATGAATGAACATTTACAAACTCTTTATACATAGGAATATAATATACCTTTGATGCTAAAGTAGCAATAAAGTTTGCCTCTTCCTCTTCTTTTTTACTATAGGCTATTATTGTAACTACTTTATTTCTATAAAGTGGTGCATCACAGGTGGCACAATATCCAACACCCTTACCTAGAAGTTTTTCTTCACCAGGGAATAGTTTACCATATTGAATTCCTGTAGCTAATATTACTGATGTCGCTTCATAGATTTTATCATTTACCATTAAAGCAAAGTAATCTCCCATAGCATATATATTATTTATTTTTTCTTCTGTTATTTTTATATCCATAGCTCTTAAGTGATTGATAAAGGCTTGTTGTATCTCTTTACCACTTTTACCATGGAAACCTAAATAATTATTAATTTCATTAGCTTTTACTAATTTATTTGAAAGTTCATCATTACCGAATATGACAAAACTCTTATTTCTTATTTTTGCATTTAAAGCGGCTGATATTCCTGCTGGTCCACTACCAACTATTGCAATATCATATCTTTCACCCATAGCTTTATCCTCCAAATTTACAGATTAAAAATATAGGAGTAACCTCCTATATTTTTATTATATATAAGCTTCTACAATTTCTTTTATTCTCTCTTTTGGTACAAACCCTACTGTAGTATTTACATTTTTTCCATCTTTAAATACTATTATTGTAGGAATGGATGCTACACTATATTGCATTGATATGTCTGGGCATTGATCCACATCAACTTTTATAAATTTAACCTTGCCTTCCATTTCAGTTGATAATTCTTCAAATATTGGAGCTAACATTTTACAAGGTCCACACCATGTTGCGAAAAAGTCTACTACTACAACACCATCTTTTATTTCATTATTAAATTCAGCTGAATTAACTATCTTTGCCATCTTTTATTCCTCCTAAAATCAATTTACCAAAATATTATTTATCTAAATTAAATTTTGTTCAATTTAATTTGTTAATACTAATTTACATGTTTATATATTAAATGTCAAGTCATTTCAAAAATATTTTTATATAATTACATAATGAAATCTTATGTTTTAAAATTTAATAATAGTAAACCCTCTAATTATATTATTTCATACTTAAATAGGTTTTATTTATTATAATAATATTTCTATTATGAAGTTTTTAACATCTATTTTAATATCTAATAAAAATATATCTCATTTTAAGAAAATATAATTATCTTAAAATGAGATAACAGCATCAACTTTTCTGTGATACTTACAACATGACTAATAATCTTATAATCCTATTAAAAGTCCTGCAATAGTTGCACTTAAAAGGTTTGCTAAAGTGCCTGCAACCACAGTTTTTAATCCTAATTTTGCAACTTCATGCTTTCTCTTTGGTGCCATTCCTCCAATTCCACCGATTAAAATAGCAATGGAAGATATGTTTGCAAAACCACATAGTGAAAAAGTCATTATAGCTGCAGTTTTTTGTGAAAAGTCACCTATTATAGGTCCTAGTTTACTAAAGGCAACAAATTCATTTAAAATTATCTTTTGTCCTAGAAGAGCTCCAGCCGTTAAAGCCTCATTCCAAGGAACTCCTATAATTGCAACCACTGGTGAGAATATGTATCCAAATATCATTTCTAAGCTTAATCCATCTATTCCAATAAGTCCACCAATAAATCCTATTATTCCATTTACTAAAGCTATAAGAGAAATAAATGCAAGTAACATGGCACCTATGTTTAGCGCTAAACCTAACCCTTCTGATGCTCCCTTCGCTGCTGCATCTACCACGTTAACTGAATCATCTTTTCCTAATTCAATTTTATCTTCTAAGGCTTTTACATCACTTTCTGGAAATATCATTTTCGCCATTATCAGTCCTGCTGGAGCAGCCATAAAGCTCGCTGAGATAAGATATTCTAGTGGAATCCCCATAAGTGAATATCCAACTAAAACAGAACCTGAAACTGAAGCTACACCTCCAACCATTACAGTAAATAATTCTGATGTAGACAGTTTATTGATATATGGTTTTATTAAAAGAGGTGACTCTGTTTGCGATAAAAATATATTTGCAGCTGCTGATAAAGTTTCAAGTTTAGACGTTCCTAGGAGTTTTGCTAAAGCCCCACCTATTATCTTTACAATAAATTGCATTATCCCAAAGTAGTATAATACAGAAACTAAAGATGAAATAAATATAATAACAGTTAATACCTGAAAAGCAAAAACCATTCCTCCATTAGTAGGTATAGCTGATCCAAACAAAAAATTTATTCCTTCATTTGCATACCCGATAATTGAAGTTGCCATTGTGGCTACCTTCTGTAAGGCTTTCTTCCCAACAGCTGACTTTAAAACTATAACTGCAAAACCCAATTGAATTAAAAATCCTATAACAATAGTTCTCCAGTTTATTTTCTTTTTATTATTTGACAGTAAGAATGCTACTATAAAAATAAATATAATACCTATAATGCTATTTAATATATCCATTGAATCACCTTTATCCTTTGTAATTTTTCTATTATATTGTTATCTTCAATATAATCTACTATTCATTTGTAAAAATATTTAATAATTAACCTCCTATAAAATAAATAAAAAAATAGTTCGCATTAGAACACTCCATTTCCTCCGCAAACTATTTTATGTTGAATCATTAAAAATGTCAATTTATCTTATTGAATAATTAATTTACTTAGTTTATCTACTCTTAACATACTCATCTTTAATCACTCCATAATAATTATTTCCTATATATTGTATATTATCATTAACTTCTTACAACCTTCTTACAAAATAGTATTTTTTATCTATGTTTATTTTATATTTTTATGGAAAACATAGTATTATAATTTTAATTTTTACGGAGGTTAATTGAGATCATATGAGAATACCAAATCATATTGGAATAATTCCTGACGGCAACAGACGCTGGGCTTTACTTAATAATCTAACCAAAGATAAAGGATATGAACATGGCATAAATCCTGGTCTTGAAGTGTTTAAACTTTGCCAAAAAGAAAATATAAAAGAGTTAACATTCTACGGTTTTACTATAGACAATACCAAACGTCCCTCTGAGCAAAAGCTTGCTTTTATACAAGCTTGCATTGATTCTGTCATGCTTTTAACAAAGGAGGATTGTGAAATTTTGGTTATTGGAAATACTGAATCAAGTGCTTTTCCCAAAGCTTTAATTCCCTTTACAACTAGAAAAAAATTTGGTAATGGTGGTATTAAGGTAAACTTTCTAATCCATTATGGATGGGAGTGGGACTTAAATCTATTAAAAGAATCCAAATCCTCTAATAAACATATTCTACCCTACATACATTCAGAGGATATTTCTAAAATTGATCTAATAATAAGATGGGGAGGTAGAAGAAGACTTAGTGGTTTCTTACCAATTCAGTCTGTTTATTCTGATTTTTACGTAATAGACACCTATTGGCCGGATTTTACTTCTACAGACTTCTACAATGCTTTAGACTGGTACAATGAACAAGATGTTACCCTTGGTGGTTAAAATGAGTTCAATAAAATCATAACTACTGATGGGTGGTATTCATTAAATAGATCAAATAGATGAAAATATAGAAATAACATATTTTCATCTATTTTAATTAAAAAACGCTCTATATATAAAAACTCTCTCTTTAACTTAATCATTTACACATATCAA
Source organism: Clostridium sulfidigenes (assembly GCF_052067195.1). Classification (NCBI taxonomy): domain Bacteria; kingdom Bacillati; phylum Bacillota; class Clostridia; order Eubacteriales; family Clostridiaceae; genus Clostridium; species Clostridium sulfidigenes. The sequence goes on from NZ_JBQHQR010000014.1 coordinate 31,573, forward strand.
CTTTAATCATCATTACCCTGTAACTTAAATTCAATATCTTCATATCATAATAGTGAGAAACATCTTTATAAATCGTATATATTTATATCAGTGTGTTTCAAATTCCTTTTATATTACATACTCCCAAAACATAATCTTAGGAGTAAATATAAAAAGTGAGGTAATATATATGAGTAGTCATAGAAGACGTCATTCTAATTGCAAATGTGATTGCTGCTGTTGTTGTAATATACATTCATGTTGTGACAGATGTCCAACCTCCTGTTGTACAGGATTTACAAACCGTAATTGTAATTCTAATTTTGGTTGTGATTGTGATAATAACCAATGGCTAATATGGTTGGTATTATTGGGTTGTGGCGGTTTTGGTGGCTTTGGAAACAACTGCTGTAGACGTGGATTATTCTGGTAGTAACTTAAGGAATTTTCACCCTTGTGGTAATTCATAAATCAATATAAAGAAACACCTGATTAGTTAAAATACTATTCAGGTGTTTTGATTTTTCTCTTTAACATTTTATTTCTGACTAACATCTATTTGTATTTAAAATACATAAATCGAACTTATTAGAATTATCTCATTGTAATAATCTTTATATTCTAATATTATAAATATGGGAATATAAACTAACTTAAAGGAGACATTTATGAAGGAGAATGAAATCACAATTGAAGCGTCCAAAATACTAAGCCTTTCCTTAGATATTGGTGAACATATGCTACGAGTTGGTGGTGAAACTAATCGTGTTGAAGATACAATTATTCGTATTTGTAAGGTTTATGAGATTGACCGTATAGATGTTTTCTCAATAAGATCATTAATTATAGCTACTATAAAAACTAGTGATGAAGAAACTCTAACACAAACACGAAGGATTTACTCCTATGGAACAGACCTTAGTCAACTTGAGAAGCTTAACTCCTTATCTAGATATATATGTCAAACTAAACCTTCTTTCAATGAAATAAAGGGAAAAATACAAGAACTATCAGTAAGTGAACACAGTATAAGGTGGAGTTCCTGCCTAGGATACATACTAGCTTCTAGTGGATTTTCTATCTTTTTTGGTGGTAATCTCACAGATGCTGCTGCGGCTGCAATCATTGGTATCCTTATATTCTTTATTGATACTTTTATCAAAAGAGAAAGCATTAATCAATTAATATATACTTTTGTTTGCTCAATTATTACTGGACTAGCTGCAATTTTATTTACTAAAATAGGAATAGGAGCTAATGTTGATAAAATTATTATAGGAGATATTATGCTTCTTATTCCCGGAATTCCATTAATAAATTCCGTTCGTGATATGCTTTGTGGCGATATTATAGCTGGCCTATTACGATTAACTGAATCCATATTAATTGCCATAGCTATTGCCTGTGGTTTTGCAATTTCATTGATTATATTAGGAGGTATATTGCAATAATGAAGTATTTAATTCAAATCATTACTGCTTACATAGGTAGCCTAGGATTTGCCTTATTATTTAATATAAAAAAGGAAAGAATACTCTATGCATCTATTGGAGGTATTATTACTTGGTGTATCTATTTAATTTCTTTTTATTATTGGAATGATATTTTTATATCTAATATGATAGCTTCCATTCTTGGTACCGCATACTCTGAACTCTTAGCTAGAATTCATAAAGCACCTACAACTGTATTTTTATTACCATCTATCGTACCTCTTGTACCTGGTGGTAGCTTATACTATTCTATGAGTTATGCTGTAACAGGAAATAAAATAAAATTTGATCTTTACGCTCTTAATACACTTAAAACCTCCTTAGGGATTGCAGTTGGAATTATTGTGGTTTCAGTAGTTGTCTATCATTTAACCAATTATAAATGTAAGCGCAGTAAAATATAAATTACATACTAAAAATTTTTTAAATAAAAAAGTCTGTTAAAGTTAATTATTTACTTCAACGGACTTTTATGTGTATAGACTTTTTATATTTCTAGTTTGCTGAACTAGCCGCTGCTGAAGTTGCTGCCATAGTTGCTGCAACGGTTGCCATCTGTTGTGCAATAATAATATTAGTAATATTATTAGATATGGTTCCTTCTAATAGATTATTCTTCATGTCACCAATATATTGAAGTGCTACAAAATTTGCAGAAAACATAGCACGTTGCACTTTACTAATGGAAAATGCTCCAAACCCTTTTTTATCTTTTAAGTATTCTGCACCATTCACTAATTCTTCTGCTATAAGGTTCATATCATTAGAAGTCATGGCAAGAACTCCAAGAGTTGACATTGTTCCGTTATAACTTAATTTATACTTTTTATCCTTTAAGTACTTATATAACTGTAAAACCTTATTACATAATTCATCATCGTCATTATCTGCAAGAAGTAACACAAGTGCCAAGGCCTGCATATCATTTCCTCCACCAAGAGTTGGCCTTAATCTATCTTCTATTGTTACTACACGTCTGATTGCCAATTCCAAATCAATATCTGTCATTGCCACCATTGCAACATAAATATAATCATCTGTACTTGTTAAAAATGGATGTATTTTACGTAATCTATCATAAAACTCCTTCATACGATTAATAATTCTATTGTATTCAGATTCAGTTTTTATTTTAGCAACCTGCATTGCCGCAATGGTAAGATACTCGGAACCCCGAAAATTCTGTTGTTTCATTTTATCATATAAAATTTGAGTTTTCGTAAATAAGCTCTCTGGATTTTCATCTAAAGATAGCATTGTTGCTATTATTGGGAGAGTAGTCCCTTTAAAGCTAGAAAATATTCCTGTATTCTTCTTAATGTATTCTCTCATTTCTTTTATACGATTTGCATCTAATATACGTTCCTCATTAGTATATAGCATTGAACATAACATATGTGACAGTTTATAATCCCATTTCAGTACTTTGCCTAATTGCATTGTATAATCTGCAAATATATCTAATCTATTTTCGATTCTAGTATTCATTATTTTAATCTTCTCCTTTAATTTCTCATGTTGACTATAATCCTACTTCCCACTCTATAATTAGATTCATATATCAAATTTTTATAAATAATTACTGTATTTCCATATAATTTATTATATCATTTTTAACTTTACTCTTCTATATTTTATTCATAGGTATAACTATAGTAATATATATTCTGTATCTATCTATTGACTTCTATATCTTTCAATGATATGATACATAACATAAAATATCGTATTAGGAGATAAGATTATGAATTTAAAAACGAACCTATCAATTTCAAAATTAAATAATAACTTTTTCTTTAGCTTTTTTAGATAGGTTTGTGTCTATATAACAATTATCATAGATACAAACCACACCAATGGAGTGTTTTGTATCTATGATAGCTAAAGAGTTTATGTTGCAATAAATTTAGCCTCATAGATAAACTATGAGGCCTTTTTATATCCTAGGTTAAGGGTCTCATAGTATAAGCTATGGGTCTTTTTTATTATTATAAATATTTTATATCATATTTCTAGGAGGTAATTAAAATTGCAAAATGTTAAAAATAGAGAAAAATTCTCTAGTAAACTTGGATTTATTCTTTCATGTGTTGGAGCTGCTATTGGATTAGGAAACATATGGATGTTCCCTTATAGATTAGGTGAAAATGGTGGTGCTGCATTCCTAATCCCATATTTTATTTTCGTAGTACTACTAGGAACAGTTGGTTTAATTGCTGAGTTTTCCTTTGGTAGACAGTTTAGAATAGGGTCAATGGGTGCACTTAAAAAGGTATTCAAAGAAAGAAATATTAAACATGGCTCTATTATATCTATAATTCCAACCCTAGGACTAACTGGTATATTTATGTTCTATACAGTTGTTATTGGTTGGGTATTAAAATATTTTTTCATAAGTTTATCTGGTGAGATATTAACTATAAATATAGAGTCTTACTTCACTACTTTTATAAATAGTAATATCACAGTATTTTGGCATGGTTTAGCTGTTGTTATAACTTTAATAATAGTTAGTTTTGGAATTTCTAAGGGTATTGAAAAAATAAATAAAATCATTATACCTTTGTTATTTATTATATTTATACTTCTAATTGCCAAATCATTAAGTCTACCAGATTCCATGGAGGGTGTGAAGTATCTCCTTACTCCTGATTGGTCATACCTTTTAAATCCAAGTACTTGGGTTATGGCTCTAGGACAAGCCTTTTTCACAGTATCTTTAACAGGATGTTGTATGGTTATGTGTGGTAGCTATACAGATGAAAATTTTGATATACCTACTTGTGCTATAACTACAGCGTCCTTTGATACTTTAGCTGCTATCCTTGCTGCCTTTGTAATAATGCCAGCAGTATTTGCTTTAGGTCTAAACCCTACCTCTGGACCTGCTTTACTATTTGTAACTGTACCAAGTATATTCCAGACTATGAAACTTGGACAAGTATTAAGTTCTTTATTCTTCTTAAGTATTATTTTTGCATCTATTTCATCTTCCATCGCTATGTTAGAGGGTCCCGTAGAAGCAATTATGAACTTAACTAAGTGGGGTAGAAAGAAAACTACTTACATTACCGCTATTTCAGCTTTTATACTAGCTATACCATTAAGTTTAAGTAGCTCTTTATTTAACAATTTCACAAACTTTATTACTATAGTACTATCTCCATTGGGAGCATTAATTACTGCTGTTGTATTCTTCTACATACTTGACAGAGATGAGACTCTAGCTCAGTTAAATTTAGGTTCAAAATATAAAATTGGTATATGGTTTATGAATTTTGGAAAATATGTTTTTGTGCCAACAACTATTATTGTAATAATTTTAGGATTAATATACGGTGGTATTGGTTAATATATAATTTAATAAAGCCTATAGTTTTCTTTCATAAAATAAACTATAGGCTTTATTATAATCTTAGCTAAAATTTATATACTTAATAGTAGATGACCACAAGTCTTTTAAATACCTCATTAATATACAATCATATATCTCTATTCACAAGTAGCTTCATTTGCTTTTATCTCTAAATCTTTTGCTAAATCTCTCATGTCTCTAGCTTTATCTTTTAGTTTTTGATCTGCCTTGCTTAAGATTACTCTTCCTAACCATAGTTTAGCATTTGTATAATCCCCTATTCTTCTATATAACTCACCTATAATATATTGTAAAGAATAAATACTTAATCCGTATATTGGAGTTCGTTCATTTTCATAAGCAATAACAAATCCTTGAAGTGCTCTTTCTAAAAATGCCTTCTCATCTTCTTTATTTTCCAGAAGTCTATACATCCATGCAATTTTCAAGCAAAGTATTGCCTTTGTACTATCTTTAAATTCTCCTAGCACTGCATTTAGTAATGCAAGCTTATAACGTTCAATTGCTATTTCTTCATTATAAACTTGAGGATATTCTTTACCTTGCCATTGATTGCCTATCTTTACAAGTATAACTTCACGTTTATAGGATTGTATTTTCTGAAAATCACTTTTTAATGCTGCATATCCACATGTTGGACATACCAATACTTCGTAAAAATATGGATTTACCCCCTCATATCTTATAAAAGCATCTGTATCTTTTGATTTTACTTTAGGAACATACGCCTTTACAACTCTACATGTAAAAGCTTTTAAACAAACTGGACAAGTAACCTTCTTATCATAAAGTAATGTATTAATATCAATTTTTGTTGATTTTTTATCTTTTGTTTCTTCATCGTATTTATCTTCTTTTTTTGTATATAACTCTATATCGTCTTCATAATTAAGTCCTAAGCTTTTTAACGAAGAAAAAATTTTAATCATACTAAGTTGCCCCCTACTTTAGTAATGTTCTTCATTTATCATACGCTATAGCATTCTATACTAACAAGTGTATTTAAATATATGTAATTCTACTAACATAACTTCATATTATATCAAATTTATATAAGAAAATAAAGGTTTATTTCAATTCATCATGGATTTAGCAGGTGCTTCTAATCACAATAGGTTAGGCTTTCCCCCTTCAACTATATATCTGCATTTATATTTTCAATTTTCATACAACTCTAGTATAATATATTTATATGGACAAATAATGGGGGGAATATAATGAAGATTAATGCTGAAAGAGAATTTGAACTACTAAAGAAAATAGGTTTTGTAAGAATCAGTGGCTCAGAGGAAGAATTAAAAGCTGCTAACATTTTATTAGAGGAAATATCCTCAATTGGCTGTGAAGGACACTTAGAGTCTTTCAAAGCTCCTAGCTCTGTAATTAAAAAAGCTACACTAAAAGTTGTAGAGCCCTTTGAAAAAGAATATGAGGTTGCACCATATAACTGCTCAATCGGTACACCTGAGGGTGGAATAACTGCAGATTTTGTATACATTGAAGACGGCTTGGATGTAAATTTAGTTGACCTTAAAGGAAAATTTGTACTTATAAATACTCGTCCAAATCCTAAACTTTATAAAAAACTTATGGATGCTGGTATTGCTGGATATATAACTATGTCTGGTACTGCCATGGATGAAGAAGATAAAACTGATATTTCTATAGCTAGAATCCGTGAAAAGAATACACAGCATGGAAGAATACCTACAATTAACATGCGTATGAAAGACTGCTTCCATATGGTTAAGAACAAAGCTTCTAAAATCCATGTAGAGCTAATTATGGAAGATGTAGAGCTAACTTCTCAAAATGTGGTGGTAACTTTAGAAGGTACTAAATACCCTGAGGAGATAATCTCCTTCGGTGCTCATTATGACAGTGTTCCTTACAGTACTGGAGTATATGACAACGGAGCTGGTTCAGTTATTATAATGGAACTTCTAAGACACTTTAAAGAAAATCCACCAATGAGAACTGTAAAATTTATGTGGTATGGCTCTGAAGAAGTTGGACTTCTTGGAAGTAAAGCTTACTTAAAAGACCATGAGGAAGAGCTTAAGAAACACCTTCTAATGATTAACGTAGACGTGGCTGGCTCTATTCTTGGAAAAGAAATGGCTCTAGTTACTGCCGAGCAAAGTTTAGTTGATTATATTGATCAAATGGCTAAGATTAAAGGTTTCCCACTTAAAGTGGAACAAGACATATACTCAAGTGATTCTACAGCCTTTGCTGATGAGGGAATTCCATCTCTTACCTTCTGTCGTTTTGCACCACACGGTGGAGCTTTCATCCACACAAGAAATGATGTTATGGAATATTTAAGTGCTGAAGCCTTAGAATTGACTACTATTATAACTAAAGAATTCAGTGAATCAGTTATAAATTCAGTAGCCTTCCCAATAGAGAAAAAGGTTCCAGATAACATGAGAAAGAAATTAGATGAATATTTTGATAAAGACCCTAAAAAAGAAGAAACATCTGAAAAAAAATAATAGGGAAAAAGGCTTACATCACTGTATGTGAGCCTTTATATTTATATAATTTATGTTACTTGTGGTATTCTTCACCCCGCGTAAATAACGAGGCGATCTCATCCATCACATTCTACAAAATATCATTAGTATTTTTTGTTTTCACTTTAATCATTATTTCCTCAAAATCTTATCCATGGATTTTCCTTTTGCTAACTCATCGATGAGCTTATCCAAATAGCGAATTTCCTTCATAATTGGTTCTTCGATATTTTCCACTCGTACACCACAAACCACACCTTTAATTAAAACCCTTGCTGGGTTCAGCTTAGGGGCTTCCATAAAGAAGGTCTCATAGGCTATCTGTTTTTCCAATTGAGCTTCTAATTCTTCCTGGCTATATCCTGTGAGCCAACAGATGATTTCATCCACTTCTGCTTTAGTACGTCCCTTTTTCTCCGCCTTTGTAACCAAAAGAGGATAGATTTTTGCTACGCTCATTGTATAGATATTATGTTTACTCATAACATATTCTCCCTTATATAATTTTTTATATTATATCACAAAAAACTCCAACCTATTAAAAGATTGGAGTTACATTTTTACATCATTTATTACTAGACTTTCGTAAATTTAGCATTTATTTATGGTACAATTTATCCTATCACACCCAAGTTCAAAATCTATAACTGCATCTTATTCTAATAATTAAATCTAAAATTTCCTGTCTCATTAGATGTTGATACCTTCTTAGCAACAATAAGAAATCTATGCTCTGTTCCTTCTATATACCCAATTTCATTGAGTTCTCTCTCTATTTTACATAAGTTTTCAAAACAAGTATCAACGGAAAAACTAGGAAACTCCCATTCTATTATCCTTGCAAAGTATACCAAAGCTCCTGTATCATAAAAACGTAAAGGAGTAAAAGCCTCTTCTGACTTAAGAATTTCAAATCCGCTATCTTTAAAAGCTTTAATATTATGCTTCAAGTCATGAGCAGGGTATGATGGTTTGAAATTATTGATTAACTTTTCTGATAAATCAACATTATTTTTTACCCCTACTTGTTGAGTAATAAAATGCCCACCTGTCTTTAAAATCCGGTTAACTTCACCAATATCATAGTATCCATGCCTATTAATTATTATATCGAAAGAAGCATCTTCAAAGGGCAATACTGCATCATCAAATACCTGCCTAACTGTTATGCCAAGTGGTTTTAGTTTCTCCTGACAAATTACAACATTAGGTTGATATGCCTCTGTTACAGCTGTATTATAAAATGGATGGTCCAAAGTAAGTAGGAATTCTCCTCCTCCTGTTCCCATATCTAAAAGCTTATGCTCTGCTTTTAAATAAGACAATAAGATTTTTTTATAATCCCATGGTATATGTTCTCCATCCCATCTACCATCAAGATACGAAAAATCCCATCCTTGAAACACCTGATTTTCCTCATTTTTTAAATAATTTTTAAACTCTCCTCTATTCATTTAACTACTCCTTTTCATAATATACTAAATATGATAATTTAATTTGAAAAGTAATGCAGTTAACTGATAACAAATATCTTATTATCTCAGTACAATCTGCTATCAGACTATATTAACTGCACTGAGTAATTACCTAGTTTGTTTCTCATAATGAGTTTCACCTCTTCTAAATACTATAAATAATTTGAAGTTACAATTTTCTGTAACTAAAGTTGTATATATAAATTTTATCATGTAAATTGTGTTAATACAAACAATTTATAACATAATATTGTATAGAATTATAACATCTATTTTGTATTAATTAGTTGCTCTATTTTCAACTACTATTCAATGCATTAGAGCTTTCAATCTTTTATTCCCTCTCACTAAAAAAATCATCACAAAACTTATCCCACTTTATCTTATATTCTTCATGAGATATTAACTTAAGGTCATATGGCGAATAGATTTTTCTTTTCCTTGCTTCTTCTACAAAGCCCCCTAGGTAATCACCTGATTCTGTTAAATAGCCTTTTACCTTAGAATATCCCTTACTTACTGCATAATAAAGTCTAGTATGTCCATCCAAAGATATAAAAGAATCATTGATTTTTGTTAGAGGAATGATAATATCTTCTTCACTTTTTATGAAAGACTCTATAGCTTTAACTTTGTCTATATCAACGAAAAACTGTGAAGGCTGAATATCCTTAATAGTTATGTGAAATATATCATTGGGTGTAAAAGCTTTTATTAATTCCATATTTTCCTCATAGAAATTAATAATGTGTTCAGAATAAAATCTAAATTCATCTATCAATTGAAATATATCAACTTCCTTATCAAATAATACAATAGCAGAATCTTTACTTATTATTTTAAAACTACATTTATACTTTTCATCAGCAATAAAGGCACCATGTTGATTTAAAATAGTTTTATCAAACCTATCATCCTCATAGCTATTAATTCTTTGTATTTTATGGTTCATTTTCTCACTTCCTATCTACTGTTATGTCTACATTTTACACAAAAATCATATAATTCCAAAGCATTATAAGATAAAACTTATTTTAGGGTTATACAAACGAAATAAATGACCCCCTGACTTATCAGAGGGTCATTATATACTGTCTTATGAACCTACTTTATCAGTAAAACCTAATAAATCCATTTGCATCATAAAAATATCGTTTGCAGTAAGATTATTTAGGCTCCCTGCCATAAACTGAGATTCTCCAGCAGAATTAACACTATCTTTACGAACATCTCCACCAGCGATAATTGTTGGTACTCCATCACCAGTGTGATCTCTTGCCTCACAAGGTGTACTGTGGTCAGCTGTAACTGTTATATAACATTTATTTAAGTCGATTTCCTGCAGAATCATTCCAATGGCGTTATCTACTTTTTCAATCATATCTCTTTTTTCAATGGGAAGATTATCATGCCCTGCCAAATCTGTTGCTTTAACATGCATCACAACCCAGTCATATTTCTTTTCCTTGAGAAGGTTAATGCTTAAATCAACCTTACCTTTTAGATTAGTATCAAAACTTCCAGTGAAACTGTCATCGCAAAAGTAATCCATTCCTACAAGTTCTGCTATCCCCCCAACAGTTATATCCCCGGCTACACAAGCAGCTTTGATATTATAGAGTTCCTTAATAGATGGTATGTCTCTTTCTTGCCCTGCACCTCTAGCTATTACAACATTAGCTACATTTAGACCTTCTGCTTCACGCTGTTTATTTATAGGATGCTCCTTTAAAATCTCATAAGCTCGATTTGTAAATTCCCATAAATTTTTTGCTGTTTTTTCTGCACTACTTGTACCATCTAATGGACTTGGAATAATAAGTTTAGCACCTTCTTCTGCAGTTCCCGGGTCAGTGCAAGATATTTTATCACTTAGCCCCTTACCTCTTAAAACAATTGCTACTCTATGTTCCGTTAGTTCCTTAACAAATACTTGTGTACCATCAGATAGTTCTAAACCATTAATTGCAGTTGCTAGTTCTTTTGTTCCTTTACGAATTCTACCAGCACGTCTATCGATAACAGTATAATCATCCTCAATAGTTCCAAAATTACCTCTGAAAGCAACATCCCCTGGCATCAATTTCATTCCAGCACTATAGGCTTCAAGTGGTCCCCTTCCAGAGTAAACCTTATTACTATCATACCCAAATATATGGAGATGTCCAACATCAGTACCTACTCTTATGCCTGGAGCTATTGGATAAACATTTCCACACATGCCCTGTGAAGCAATATAATCTAAATTGGGCGTTTTTGCGCTCTCAAGTGGAGTCATCCCATTTAATTCTGGGTTTACACGATCTCCTAAGCCATCTAATATGATAAGTAACCCTTGTTTTTTTCTCATAATCTACACCGTCCTGATATTTAAATTTTAATTTCTATCACTTTTCTTTTTAAGCCTTCTTAAGCAAATGCTTATTCTTTATCATAAATAACACAGATAATATAACAGCTAGTACCCATACCTGTATAACATATGTTTTATTAGGCTTCATAATATTGATAGCTAGTTCAGTCTCTTGTCCCGCATCAATATCCTTAAAGTCGAACCCACCAAATACATATCCATCTTTTTCAATTATATTAAAAGCTTCTTCAGGATCATAATCTACAATATTTAGAAGTTCCTTTCCCTTTGGAACAGCTATCTCAGCAGAGTAAGATTCAATATTGTTTGGAGAAGTATTTACTACTTTATGCTCTATTGCTAACACCCCACCTGGAAAAGTATCTCCTAATTTAGCCTCTTCTCCTTCGTATACCCCTTCTTTATTCATAGTCACTTCAAAAGTAACTTCAGACTTCTTTTCATTAAATACTATTAAATTATATTCTTGATCACCATTTTCTACCTTCTGTGGCGTCTCTACAATACTACCTTTTGTAGCTTCTACTTTTAATATTTCACTTTCATCATATAATGAAAATGCAACTTCACCCTTGTCATTGGTTACAGCAGTTATTTTTTGTAGTATTATTGCATTTTTTCCATCAGGTATAAGTGTGTCTTCTACCTTTTCTAATTTTCCTAAATCCATTGCATAAACTCTAGTAGAAAACAAGCAAACAAAAGCAACAATTAATAATAAAAATCTCTTTTTTTTCATACCATACCCCTCCTATGCAATTCCTATAATTTTAAACCATGTCACTGAAGCTATAACCAATATTGCCCATTTAGCTAATAATACCAAAATCCCGTAAAGCATTTGTTCAAGTACTGTAAAATATCCTGTACCATAATAAATCAAATTAACCTTACTATGAGGTGGCAACGTAATAGTATCCGCTATACAAAATGCTGCAGGTAATGCTAAAGCAACTGGATTATAGCCTGTAGCATTTGCAATACCAATTATAGTAGGAATAAGTATAATCGTTCTCACAGTCTTCGAAGTAAAGAGAATATGACTAAAACTTGCTATAAACATTATTACCGCAAATAATACAACAAAGCTCATATTTTCTATACCCATTTTATTGAAAACAATATCTAGTCCCCAAGATGCAAGCCCTGTTTCATCAAGAGCTACACCACCAGCGTAAGCACCACAAGCGAATATCAGTAAATTCCATGATATTTTTGCTTCTTTCCACTTTAGAATTCCTACATATGGCAAAAAGAAAAGTGCTGATGATAGTAATGCAACCATTACAAGACTTAACTGAAATCCAAAAAGTTTAAGCTGTAAACTGTCCATTGCCCAAAGAACTAGAGTCACTGTAAATATTAAAAGTGCTTTCTTCTCATTAATAGTCATCTTTCCAAGCTTTTTATACTCATCCTTAATCTTACCAAGGTCAAGAGTTTTTGAATCTGACTTAGGTAATTTAAATAATAACTTACCTATAAAAAACATTGAAACTAGAGTTAAAATTGTTATCGGCGCAGATGCCAAAAACCATTCCATCCAAGAAACCTCATGACCTGTAAGGTCCTTTATAAAGCTTATTGCAAGAATCTGTGATGATGTTGCAGTAACAATTGCTGCAGTAGATAAGTTATTAGCCTGTATACCATGTAATGCAAGTAACTTTCCAAAGTTATTCTTTGGATCATTAATGTTGACTTCAAATGCTTCTACCACTAGAAGTACTATTGGAAACATCATAGCCGCTCTTGCTGTAGTTGATGGTACAACAAATGCTATTAAGAAGTTAATTATGATAAGAAGTATTAGTATACTATTAACACTCTTTCCAAACTTAGATATTAAATAAAGTGCCATTCTCTTGGCTAGCCCACTTTTTTCCATACCAGAAGCTATGATAAATGCTGCAAAGGTAAGCCAAATTACCTCATAGCCCAACACTCCCATTGCCTGTTTCTCAGTCCAAGCTCCTGTTAGTGGTAAAGCAACTATTACTAATAAGGATACTGCATAGTTAGGTATACTTTCAGTAACCCATAGTGTAAGAGCTGTAACGAAAACTCCCAATGCCATCTTTCCTGCATAAGATAATCCTTCTGGAGTTGGCATAGTATAAATTATTGCGAAAATCAATAATGCCAGTGGTAAGCCAAAAAACTGCATTTTTAGCTCAAAAGGACTTTTTACCTTTTTAACCTTAACCGTTGATTCCATAACTCTAATCTCCCCTTTATTAAAATATAAAAATTCATCAAAAGTTAACCATTTGATATTTAAATAATACTGAAAAAGCTATAAGTTATCCAATTACATTTAATTATGGTAATGATAAATAAAATTTATATTCATGAAAAACTTGATAATTATAAATAATATTTATACATCAACTTTAAAAAATACTGTAATATCATTTATTTATACACTTTATAGCGAAAATAGTTTATACTATAATAAATAATATTTATGTGTAAATGTATTAATATTATTAACTCACACATATTGATACTCTAATGAGGAGGTTATAAAAAATGGATTTAGAAACCCTTGAAACCTTTTTACTTTTATCAAAGAATAACAATTTTACCAAAACAGCAGAAGAAATGTTCTGTACACAAGCTGCAGTTTCAATGAGGATTCAACGCTTAGAAACCTACCTTGACTGTCGTTTATTTAGCCGTAAATCAAAAAAAGCTGAATTAACTAAAGCAGGTCTCCTTTTTTTACCTTATGCCCAGCAGATATCCAATACTTTTGTAAATGCAAAAGAACATTTGCTACAATCAAAATTAATGGAGCAGTCTGAGATATTCATTACATCGTCTAACACACCTGGAACATACATATTACCTAATATAATGTTCTTATTTAGACAGAAATATCCTTATATTACTGTGGTTAATAATGTACAATATACTAAAAATGTAGTTAGCAGTGTTCTAAATAAAAGCTATTCTGTTGGGATAATTTCACAACCATACTTTTCTGACACTGAACACATATTGTGTGAACCTATATTAGAAGACCCCCTTGTCATAGTTGTAAATAACGAACATCCATGGGCCACTAAAAAAAGAATTTTTTTAAGTGAAATAAAAAATGAAATTTTTTTAATATCAAATCCAAATACTTCATTAGTGTCTTACTTAGAGAAAGTAGGTAACTTTAAGTTTGTTCCAAGTAACTTATACGTAGTCGGTAGTATCGAAGCAATAAAGCAAAGTATATATGATAATTTAGGAATATCAGTAGTATCGGAAAGTGCTGTGAAGCAAGAACTTAAACTAGGACTTTTGAGCAAAGTTGAAATAGTTGATGAAATTAAGCTTCTGCGTCATGTTTACTGTATAAGACGTAAAGATGAAAAACTTCCATTTTCTACGGAACTATTCTTAAAATTTGCAAAAGAGTTTATAACTTCGAAAGGTAAATAGATTAAAATAATAGGTCAACTATTAATTGGCAGTAGATAGAGTGTTTCAATATAATCCTCAATTTCTAGATTAGACCATTATTTTAACCCATTGAAAAAGCGAGCTCTAAAGAACTCGCTTTTGTTTGACTTACTTATAATATAATGTTTTAGTGCTATTTCAAGTCTACTTCATAATAAGCCATTCTTAAATTTAAATCCTAGCTACAACTCTCACAGGGGATGCTTCCGCTTTTATTTTAAGAGGCAATGCAATAATCTCAAATTCATCTACATTCAATAAACTTCTGAGATTTTTCATATTTTCAATAATAAGAATATCTTTTTCTAGTAGCATTTTATGAACTTGAAAAGGGTATTTATCTGGAGATGGCAAGTCCATGCCAATCATCTTAATATTTCTATCTATAAAAAATTCAGCTAACTCTTTTTCCACTATGGGATGGCAATTAAAGTAATCATCGCATCCAAATTGGTTTTCAAACCCGGTATATAGAAGAACTATGCTATCCTTTTCTACAATATCTAAATACATCTTTTTCATTTTAATAACATCTTGGTTTCTAACATCAAGTAAACATCCTTTTCCAATAAACTTATCTGCTGGATAATCATCTATTAAAACATTACTATCTAACATGTGGCTGACAACATCAATATGAGTTCCAACATGCATACCAGTTTCTAGTTTCGTGTCATTGTATTTGTCTTTAACCAAAAATCTATTTTGATATAACTTTAGTTCTTCATCGTAAGGATGAGTACTTAGTCCATTTTCTATGGTATAACTTAAATCAATATATTTAGCCATCTACATTCCCCTTTACAATTGTTAATATAGAATCTACAAACAAATCTCTAATCCCTTCAACCCCTCTTTGTGTAGCATCAATAAGGTCGTCTTTCCAACACCCGGTGCCGAGTTTAAAATTATAGCCTTCACTTTACAACATCCTGATAAATAATATTCACTATTTCAGTTAAGCTTAATTCTTTATGTATACATACCTCTGGAATCATACCTATTAAATCTTTTTCATTCCACCATTTTCTCATTTCTTTTTCCCCAAATTCATGTGCATTAGGTTTTTGTTTATGACGATTTAAAGTTTCTTCAAAAGGTATATTAAAATAATATGCAAAAATTTGATTACCAAACTCATTATGTAAACTTTCAAATAGTTTTCTATACCACCTTGAATTTAAAATACCTTCTAAAATTACAATATTGCAATGCTTTTTCCCATATAGTACAAGTTCATTTAATAATTTAATTGCTTCTGTGTCAGGACCATCTTTCACAAACAACATTTCTCTTCTAACAACATCCTGTGATATTAACATGGTACCATGCCCAAATTTCTTTTGTAATGCCTTTGCTGTTGTAGTTTTACCACTTCCTGAATTGCCTCTTAGTATTATTAACTTAACCTCTTTATCCATCTATTATATTCCCTTTCAAATTGATTAAACTAACATTTCATACCATATATTAAAAATATAGATTATATAAACATTATTTACTATTGATTATACCATTTTATTGAAAATTGTATATTAAAATAATTTTTCATACTACTTATGATAAGGACTATCTCAAAGTTTTTTAAGATAGCCCTCATAGATTTTAATTTAATTACTTTAGCTTAACATAATTTCCAAGAGGAGTACCAACAGGCATGTGAATGTAAGCATCATCAATATGATCAGCGTCTACTACATAAATAAAATGTGCTTCTTTAGTTTCATGTGGTTCAAAATCACACAGCATAAATTCCATTCCTTCATAAAAAGATATATACTCTGCATAATTTTTAAAGCCTAATTTATCAAGCTCTGTTTGATCAATTTCTGATTCTTTAGTTTCTTCATTCTTAAATTTATCAAAATATATTGGTTCTCTAACTGCTGCAAGATCACTAATAAAATCACTATTATTAGTAAAAGCTTCAAGGGTGCCATTTGCTGCTTTAGTCCTAAGCTCAACTTTTGGATCAATAATTTCGTTTATTAACTTTGTATCAGAATGATTTGTCATGATTACAGTTACGTAAGCAAACTTTAATTTTGCTGTTTCAGTAACATTTTTCATTTCATTGCTTTCCCATTTAACAGAAACTCTTTCATAATCCTTTAATGTTCCGTCTTCATTTATCATTTTAGAATACTCATCATAGTTATAGAACTTACTTTTATCTAATGTAGGTAATTTATCCATAAATTTAGCGTCTTTTACAATATAACTTAGCTCACCATTAGCAGACTTTTTACCAGTTATTTCTTGTCCCATATCACATATTCCATCAGCAGGAATTGGTAGGTCAGTAGTGTCTCCTGTTATATCAATGGTTTCACCAGTAACTGGATTATATTGAACCATGAATTTTCCTGGAATTACTTCATATTTAATGTTTTCTGCTACCTTTTTAAGTTCTTCTAAAGAAATACCATTAAGTCCGCCAACTCTAATAATTTGTCCATCTTCTTCATAACATAAATCAATAGTACTATCTCCATCTTCGTATGTTGTAATCAGTGCTTTTGCACCACCAATAGTGGTTTCTTCTATACTTTTATATTTTGGTGGTTGATAAACATAATCGGATTGATATATTAATATCTCGCCACCTCCTGCAGAAGCGTCACCATTAAGGAAATACTTCGAATTGTCTCCTACATATTGCTCATATCCATCTGGAAGATAGCCTGGAGTTATATTTATTAGTGGTATTCCTTTGATAGGAACTTCTGATTGTGCCTCAACAGTAGTAATTCCTGTTTCTTCGTTCCTACTTGTAGTAAATATAATTCCTTTGTTTATTCCATAGGCTGTTACAGATAATGCTAAAGTTGCTGTAATGGCTGCAATAAGTACTATAGTCTTTTTCTTTGTCATTCCTTTCCTCTTTCTATTTGATATAGGAATAGGCTCTATATTTTTTACCTTTTTAATCATTTTCATCTTCTCACTTTCATATTTTTTTGAGAAACCATGTGGTTCTGTAAATTTATCTAATTCTTCCATAGCATCTTCTTCACCTATAAGATACGCCATTCTATCAATATCAATTTTATTATCCATACAATTCATCTCCTATCATTTCTTCTTCCATCAGTTCTTTTAACAGCTTTCTTCCACGTTCATATCTTTTAGCTGCTGCCTTTTCACTGATATTTAATAATAGTGATATTTCCTTATAACTAAGTTCGTAATAACAACGATACCTAATTATCTCACGGTATTTTGATGGTAACCTAGAAAGTAAATGTACGACGATTTGTCTATCTTCTATTGTTTTTACATCAGCAATTCCTTGTTGATTTTCATTTATCACTGACTCGTTTACGCCTTTAGCAAATAGTTCAGATTCTTTCCTATTCCTACGATATATATCAATTGCAACATTTTTTATTGTGTATGTTATTAATCGTTTGGTCTGTACACTTGCTACACTATTAATATCTTCAAGGTGTGGAATTAACTTTATAAATGCATCCTGAACTGCATCTTCTGCTTGACCTTCATTATTTAAAATTGAATATGCAATGCCATACATTTTATATTCGTAAGAATCATAAAGCTGTTCTAACATGTTATTTTGAAAAATTTCATCTGACGAAGCTTTCACTTAATCACTCCTTATCCTTTAAGAGTACTCTCAACTAATATAACGAATGAAACTTAAATTTGCGACATTTTTATATTAAAAGTTTTTTTCTGATTTACTATAATTATTATATAACCGTTTATTACATTTCTCATTTAATATTACTTATGATAAAGCATTTAGTCATAAAAATAGCTTTAGCCAATTTATGTCAAAGGCTAAAGCTATTTTTCACATTTATTTATACGGTGTATAAGTTCTGCTCACCAAATTAAAGATTTGGAGCATCACTTACGGTATGGTTCTTAACAACAATCCTAATATAATTTATTTAATGAAATATCATTTTAACTATTTCTTTTTATATTTTTTCCAACTTCAATACCCAAAAACATTCCTATAGGCGTACATATAAGTGCATTCATTATATAATAACTAGAAATAGCGCCGATTACAAAGCCAAGGATCATACCTTCAGACATATAAGTTTCCTTATGGTTTTTCTTCATCACTTTTATTGCTGTAACAACAATAGTACACACCACTATAACTGTAAATATTATTTGAATTATGTGTTTCATTTCTACATATCTGCCTCCTCAATCTAAATTTCTAAATCAATTTAACAATATGATTATATTCCTTTAATAGTAGAGATTTCTGTAACGAAGGGGTAAGTTCATATTCGTCTATTTTTTTCCAATAATCATTAATTGAGTGGCTCCTGCTAAACCATACTTGTTCATCCATTCCTTCAGGTCTTCAAAACGTTTCTTTATTTCTTCATACCTTGGTGACTGCTTTATATTTTCTATCCTTTTCCCAACAGCAGTGTATATTTCTTCAAACTCATCTGTATTTGTACTAATCTCATCACTATATTTAAATTCGAAAGCATCAAGAATTTTAATGCCCTGTGATCTTATAATTTCCTTTATTTCTTCTCTTCTATAGGTGTAATTATGATTCATTCGGTTAGTAATCATGTCAATATCTGCACCTATATGATGTACATAAACATGTGACATCTGAGCTTCGTTCTGATGATCACAGAACATCTCATTTATAATAAAAATCCCATTAGTCTTTAATACCCGCTTCATTTCTTCAATTACCTTTGTTTTATCTGATAAATGATGTAGAGTATTTGATAGACAAACTGCATCAAAGCTTTCATCTTCAAAATCCATATTTTCTCCATCCATTTTAATTAACTCAACATTCTTTATATGAAGCTTTTCCCTAGTTGCATCCAATATTTCTTCATGGCTATCAATTCCAACAATCTTATCATACTCCTTAAGATTTTCAGTCAAAAGTTTGATGAAATCTCCTCGTCCTGTTCCTACATCTAAAATCTTTCCTCCATAAAACTTGCTAAGGTTCTCTTTAATAATCCGCACATTACCACTCCTTTTTCTACCATCTTCATAAATTTATCCTTGAGAATTTTGTTTCAAATATTCATGTACTATTATTTGAACATTCTTATTTAAGTCCTCATCTCCATTTAGCCGAAGTACTTTACAAGGTAACGTATTAGCCCATTGTGCATAAATATAATCATCTATATCAAAATAAGGGAATTTAAGTTTTTCTGCAACCAATTTTCCTAATGTTGTTTTTCCAGAGCCAGATGAAGCAAAAATAATAATTCCTCTTGCCATTTATTTTACCTCCTTAACACAAGATTCTTATTTGTCTTACATATAAAAATTATTCTTCCTCTTTAATTGTAACATATTTTGTAAATTAGTATTACTTAGGATACGTTATTTCCACTTGCAAAAATAGCCTTAGGCATTCGTATCAATGCCTAAAGCTATAAACCACACTTGGTCTTAATTGAATATTTATAATCAGGTAGTGTAATTTTTTTGATCTCAAGTTATAAACTGTTTATTCTTTACGGATTTATTTCGCCGTTTTATTTATATAATCAATTTCATACTGATATTCACCGTATTTTTTTTCGTTGTCAGTAATCGTACCCTCTGTTAGGGAGATGCGCAGGACGATTGAGTCCGGATTATCTTCGTCGCCAACTTCATCGAACCAATCGAAAATTTTTTTGAATTTCGCTCTGATTTCCGCATTCTTCTCGTCCTTGACCCAACCGAGATTTTCAGCCGTACCTTGGAACGCATACCAATCTAACCCACAGACAGAAACCTGGTTGTTCTTCTCAATTTGTAGCATTTTACTTTTTTTTGCATCCGTAGAAACATAAAATACACCGTCTTCATAATAAGCGCATACCATACGGACATCAGGACGAGGATTACCGGCAGCGCTTGAGGATAGTGATATTGTCGCAAGGGCAATAACTTCCTCTTTGCCATTTCCACAACGTTCCTCCATAAGTTTCATTGCATTTTCATACTTGCTCATTTTAATTCTCCTTTAAATTTAATTATTCTATTCTGTAATTATAGTAAAGCCACTTTAAAAGTGACCCAAGATTTACAATTCAAGCTTTAGCCACAAAGCAGGACGAACACCGCCTGTACATTTGCCATCACTGATGTTACCTTTCAATATATTGTTGCCTTGTATACCTATATTACCGTCAGTCCCGAAGATGTACACGGCTTTTACATTAACGCGACCGGGTGATCGAAGCCACCACCACCAACTCCCTTCTTTATCCAGAAGTTTTGCTATTCGCTTACTGTTGTTTTCATCTTTTCTTTCAAACCAATATCTTTGGTTTTTTCCTCGGTTATACAGTTTTGAAGTGCTATCACCAAAATATTTGCACACTTCCTCAATGCTTAATAAAAATATACTGTCTTCCGTATCTGCTCCGCCCTTTGAACCATACCACTGATTATCAAGATTTTTATTTATTACCGGAATTATCCTTGATTTATCAGTTGCGTTGAATTTGTCATAAAATTCACCATTAAGATATTTTCTTAACGCGCAGTCAGCCCATGTTATATCTTTATAAGCATCATGGTAAGGGCGTTGTTCTATAATATTTTCGGTTATAATCAAAGCCGTATTGTTTTGTATGTCAAGCACACGCCAATTATAACCGCCCAATGATAATACTGAGTGGATTTTAATATCTTCCATTTAAGCACCTCTTTCTTTGTAATAGTTAATCTACCTTACCCTTCGAACTTATTCTTAAGCCTTCTCCTTAATTGGAAACAGTAAATCAAGCTGTAAATCTTCCATTTTATCTTCCTTTTATACAAAATTATAAAAATTCAACGTTTCTTCAAATCCTTTCCCCGCAATCGTTTCCACGATGTCCAACGTTGGGAATCCAATCATTATCATATTTATCGCTTGAGTTAACTCATTTTTTAATTAATTTATATTTTCTAAGAATTGATTAATAATTATTATATCTCACATAAATGATTTGGTAAATCATTTAAATAGAAAAATTTATCAACTATGTTAATAATTGATTTACTTCTACAGCTCGGATTTTATGATTTTAACTTCACCTGTAAAACCATCTAACTGAACTTCATCTCCATCCCTAAAGATGCTCATTGCATTTTCTACATTATATAGCACTGGTATATTCAGCTCCCTAGCAAGGATTCCCATATGCTCAAAAGGCGACCCTACTTCTACAACTATGCCTATTACATGGTCAACTATGAGCTCAAGTTCTCCGCATCTTGTGAATGGAAGTACTAAAATGCTATCTTCATTTAAATAAACAGGCAATCCGATTTTAACCTTTCCTTTAACCTTTTTTCTTAGGCCTGGAATCCCTTTTAAAATAATATCCTGTTCACGTAATTTTCCTATGCCATTTTCATCATTTTGATTTTTATAATCTGCCTTTTCAACAGGCGCTTTTCCGATAATAGGAGGTGCTAACAGCTTTTTTTGATAAGTAAATAACCCTTTTCTTTCATTAATAAGCTTATTATAATCCCTACCTTGTAATAGTCCTTCCTTCAGTTCATTTACGGTAAGAAAATACATGTCTCCTTTATGCTGAATTTGTTTATTTCTTATTAATACTTTTTCGGCCTCAGTAATAGCCAATCGAAGATATGATCTTGTCATTCGCTCAAAATAGTAATGATGATTATCTCTTGCTAAATATGCTTTTTCTGCTAATTCAAGCTTACTTAGAAATTCTTGAGAATCTTCTTCTCCTAATTGGCTTAGTATAATGGATTTAATCCTTTTTTTATTTTCTAAAGATCTTTCAATAGACCTTTTAAAGCTGTCACTATTAAACTTTAGAAATCCACGAATGTGTCCTATTACTTTGTACGGCGCTTCCATTAATATAGGCTCTGGATAGTCACTATTGATATCACATTCCAAATTACAAATTCCGTACAAAGCAATATAATCATCTATTAATTTAAGCAGCTTTTTGCTCTCTGGGATATTTTTAAGCCTAGCATACAAAAGTTCATCATGCCTACAGTCTTTAAAGATTTTATTTAATACGAGATTTGAATTCACCTCATCTGCCATCTCAATATAGAATCCTCGTTCTTTATTTAATATACTGATATTAAATACTAAATCATATAACTCCTCTACACTAAGATCATTGTGTATTATTCTGCAGTATTGCATAAAATCCTCTAAATAATCACATCTGTGAGTAACTGGTTGATGCTTTTCTGCTAAGTATTCCATGTACTGTAATGACTTGTCCAAGAACTCTGCTACTTCCCTTTGAGACAAGTCTCTAAATAAATATTTATCCAGTTCCTCTTTCAATATCAATAATTCCGGCAGTACTACATCTTGGAATATATTTTGATTTTTAACATAAAACTTATTTAATGAACTTAAAAAGCTTTGCTTTTGTACCTTATGATTTGGCATTTCCTTATCTCGATAATACCAATATCCATTATGAATACAGTACTCTGTATAAAATTCTTCAAGTCCAGTGTCATAACATCCTCTATTTAATGCCTCTCCCAGGATTATGTTAATCTCATTAATTAACGATTCCAAAGGTTTTTCCCCTTCTCTATACCAAATATAATTGCCCTCATTTTTATCAGACCAAATAATTTCAAAGTTTTTTTCTTTAAAAGTTGTTATAGGCCTAGCTTGAAGAATATATATATCTTTATTTCTGATAGTCCATTCGATATCTTGATATTTACCGAAGGTTTTCTCAATTCTTAATGTGCACTCATATAGTTCATTTACTAAATTCTTTGGCAGAAAGTTACTGTCCTTCGGAAGCTTCTCTTCAAGTATGGCTCCACATTTTTTATAGATTTTATAAAAAGCTGAATTTGCTTTACCGCTAACATAATCTTCACATAAGCCTTTTACAGCATTAATATGCATTACTTCTTCATCCATATCAATAGTATCCACAGAAAAGTTTACTCCAGAATAGCAACCTTCAACGAATTGCTGAATTATTATACACATTTTTAGCTCATCCAAATTTAAATTTTGTTTTATGAAATATGCTATTACCTTATCACTAAACAATGAAGCATAACACTTCTTTATTGCAGTCTTAACTTCTTCAAAAGTATTCAATTTAATAAATGAATCGAACATTCCTGCCATGCTATAGTTATCGCTGTCTTCACACAGAGCAGAGGATCTTACTACATATTTCAGTCCCCTGCCTTTTATACAATTGAAAAATTTAAGTAACCCCCTCTCCATATCAGGAGAAAATGAACCTTTTAATATTACTTTGCATATTTCTGCATTATAAGTTAAATAGTCTCCAGCACTATAGGAAAAGTTATTATATTCAAGAAACCGCATGAAAAATTCTAAAGATAATGCAAAGCCAATTGGAACCTTTTCTCCGCTTCCTATTAACTCTCCTAACGCACTTGCTTTAGCACCATACTGTACCTTGTCACTTTCTCTTAACTCTGCTAACATTGACAACATAATCAACACCTCAATTTCAATTTATAAATTTCCTAACCAACGAAATTAATTATATTGATTTAGGTTGGTTATTACAAATGTACAAAATACATCCAAATAGGATCCATATATATTATCTACTTAACACTTATTATTTCAAGCTTTTTAACATATTATATTGACAAACCACTGTTTTTTCTATATAATATATTGACTGGTTATGAGATAACTATAATGTAAATCCAATTACAATATGGACTATATATCTTCAATTCTGATTAACGTAGAAAAAGCTACAGATTTTTATACAATCTGTAGCTTCATTTTTTAACCTTAATATACTTTTCATTGCATATCTTAAAGGGAATTTTAATACCCTAAACATATATAATATAGAGAGTCATGGTTACTTATGGTACCATTAACCAAAATATTTATGACATTAACCTTTTTATTTGATTTATACACCTAATGAAATATTATTCTTAGAACTTTTTAGTTTGTTTAGTGCAAAGCCAATATAAATATAAGCTATAGTATGATATACTAACCAATAGAAACTAAAATGTTCTATACTTAAAATTTTCAAGATTGTATTTATTATAAGCGGAGTAGTTAGTGCATAAATGCTTAATCTATACAACTGTCCATATTTCAATTTTGTTTTAAAAATTCCATTGATTATAAGGGCAAATAGAGCTAAAAATAGAGAGCTTAAGAGTCCACCCAAGAAATACCCAAGGATATTTACAATAAAAATAAATGGTATAATAATCTTTGCATAATGGAAGTAGCTATATGCTATATCTTTATTTATGGTTAATCCTTGTAATGATTTAAATTCGATTACTTGAGTTTGTAATTGGTTCTCTTTTTGAATCATTTTATCTTTTAGTACTAAAATACCTTTACTATGAGAATCTAGAACATCAGGATTAGTGCTGTTAGTTGTATCTATAATAATATAATTATCTTCATCCTCTGATAAAACCATTGGCATAACGCCCTCAACACTTAACTCTCCATTTATAAGCTCAAAGTTTGGACAATTATCATTATATATTTTTATAAACTCTGATATGCCATTATTAACCTCAATAGATCCTCTTATAGATCCAATAGCTCCAAGAAACAACGATATTAATAGCAAATATATTACTGCCTTCCCAGTAGTTTCTTTTAACACATTCTCATAATGCGCTATTCCTTGAATGCTACCTATTATTTTCTTCCAAAAACTTAACTTTATTTTTTCTGTGTTATCTTCCATAAAATCCTCCCAAATATATAAATATTTCTAATTATATATTTATTCGATAATTTTAGGACAATTCCTCTTTGCGCTTAGAAAAGAGCTACATCATTTATGGTATGGTTCTCCGCAACTATTATAAATGAGGTTTTCCCATTTTATTGTTCTGTATATATTCTAGATAGAGGAAACTCACTATTCACATACGTTCATAGGAGTAAGTTCAATTAACTAAATCATAGATTTAGAATTTCACTTATGGTATAATTCTAAAGTACAATTTTATAGCTAACTGTGGGCTACTGGTATCACTTACCTCTTTTATGAAGGGAGGTGATACTTAATGAGTAATGACGTTTTAATGTTACTATTTACTGGTGGATTATTTTTATTAGCACTATTAACATTTATGGTGTTACTTATAGATAAAATATCAAAAAAATAGTAGCCCCACGCGCAATTTGGAAGCTACTATTTTTATTACCATAAAAATATGTGATACCAGTTGCCTAAGCAACTAGAATTGTATATAGTAGAGTGTTAGCGCACTCTACTTTTTTATTATCTGCATTTCTTATTTAGCTTTGCATAAGTTCGATTAACTAAATCATAGATTTAGAATCTTATTTATATTATATCAAACTTTTATCAAAAATAAACCTAAATAATTTTTTCTATTTAAAAATCTTTAACTAACACATAAATTAGAATTCAAAAATTACTTTTTTACTTTTGGAGCAGGAAGTTCTTCATACATTTTTGTAATCAGTTGATATAGAAACTCTTTATTATCAACATCGTCAACCAAAAACATTGGTTTTGCCCCATCATAAGGCAACTCTTCAATTGCTCCTAGCATCAAGTGTCTACTTGTCTTGGTTATCTTAACCAAAAACCGGTCATCGTATATTCCACCAAAAATTTTCCCTCGAAAATATAAAATATATTCTCCCATCATTTTTCTGAAGGAAATATCGTCCAGCGTATCTAATTGCCCAATAATAAAATCTAAATACTCTTGACTAGAAGCCATATCTTATCCCACCTTACAAATTTACTATTTATATTACTGAACCTTAAATGAGAACTTGTTAATCAATATGCTTTTGTAACCAATGCTTGAATTCATTCAACTGTTCTTCTGTATGAAAGTAATGTTCTCCTTTATCCATGATTTCTAATCCACAGCAGTATTTTTTAACAAAATAATTAATAGTTTCAATTTCACACAACTCATCTTTAGCTCCATACATAATATTTGTATCTGTATTCCATGTATTAATAGGATGTTGCTTTACATAACATAAATAATCCCAATACAACTTTTGACCAATTGGTGTTTCTATTGTCATTTCCTTTTGCAACCGCTCTGGTGTTACATTAAAACAGAGCATCATATTTTCAATAATTCTTTCCATATTAACTACTGGTGATAAAAATAATGCCTTTCTTAATACATCGTTTTGATACGCTAAAAGGCTAAAATAAGCTCCCATACTACATGCAAACAAATTTACTTCTTTCCAATGTTCTTTTGCATAGTTCATAATTATAGATAACTCATTAACACAAAACTGTACTTTGCAAGGAATACCATCACTTTTTCTTTCACCATGCTCTGGTAAATCAAAACTTAATACTTGATAACCTTTTTGAAGTGCTTCTTCAGCTAAAATTTGAATTACAACATCTTCCTTGTCTGACATATTTCCATGTACTGCAATAAAAAGTTTTTCACTCTTTTCTCCCCACAAAACTGTAGGAATATTAGTAATTTTAAATTTATCTTTAAACATATTTCCTCCATAATTTATAGAGGTAAACCCCTCCATAAAAGTTCTTTATTTTTCTTGTTTTTCATAATAAACTCCTCCTTTCACAGTTAATTCTATATAAAGTATGTTAACTGCAAATTTACTATTTATCTCTTCCTCAAATTTATTCTTAATTATATTATAACATATTTTGTTAAATTTTAATTACTTATGATACGGTATTTTTAGTTATAAAAATAGCCTTAGCCAAGTAATATCAATGGTTAAATCTATAAACCTCACTTGGTCTTAAAGGAAACTCGACTCACTTCGTTCGCTGAGTAAGTTCGCCTAACTAAATCAAAGATTTAGAGGCTTACTTATGGTACGGTTCCCCGTAACTACTCTAAGTGAGGTTTTTTCATTTTATTCTTGTGTATATATTCTACATAAATATGGTATAATTCTAAAGTAATATTTTGAAATCCGTAGTGGATGGCTGCGGAGGTTTTGAACGTTTTATCCTCCTGGGCTATTGGTGAACTATTTCACCATAGCTAGGGGGTGGTATTGGATATGTTTGATACTTTTATAAAATGTATATCTGTTGTTTATGTAATAAAATTAGTTTTAAAGCATAATCTTTTTATACATCATTTAAAAATTAAGATTAAGTTTCTTGGTCTTGATATAGAAGTTAAAAGCAAAGAAAAAAGTGCTCCATCCAACGAAGATTAGCACCTTTTCTTAATTAACGTTATTAATTTCATCCAATAGCCCTAAAACAAAATAAATGTTCTAAGGATTAGCTTAGTGTTCTCAGCACTAAGCTTTTCTTATTTATATTATATCAAATTTTTATAAAAAATAAACATATATAACTTTTCTCTATAAAAACTTTTTAACTAATAAATAAATTGGAAATTTACAAATCTATCCAATATCGTTCAATAATACAATTCTCATCTTCAATTAATACTTCATTCTCTATTTTTCCACCTTGAGATAAAATAGTTTTCTGAGAAGCAAAATTATCATTATCACAAGTTAATAAAACTCTATTAATACGTAATATGTCCTTACAATAAATTAATGCTTGCCTTAATTCTTCTTTTGCATATCCCTTATTTCTTTCAGACTTTCTTACAGAATATCCTATATGACCACCATATTGTAAAAGATAATCATTTAAAAAATGCCTTATTTGTATCATTCCAACAATACGATTATCACTTTTCGTAATTGCTAATAATTGTGTTGATGTAACTTTTCTTCCATCTACTTCTTCTGTTTCATTCAATAATGACTTTTCAATATATTCTTGTGGTGAATTCGAATTTCTTAAGAAACCTGTTCCATCCATTGATTCATTATTTTTAATAAACTCATTCTTATATGAGAATATGTCATCACCATATTCTATTGATACTTTCTTTAATACCAAATCTTCCATAAAATCACCTCTATAAATTTCTATTTGTCTACTACTTAAACTTGCTCCTAATTTTATTATAACATATTTTGTAAATATATCCTTACTTACGATACGGTATTTCCACCTGCAAAAATAGCCTTAACCAAGTAATATAAATGCCTAAAGCTATAAACCTCACTTGGTCTTAAAGGAAACTCGACTCACTTCGTTCGCCTAACTAAATCAAAGATTTAGAGGCTTACTTATGGTACGGTTCTCCGTAACTACTTCAAATGCGGTTTTTCCATTTTATTCTTGTGTATATATTCTTCATAATTATGGTATAATCTTAAAGTAATATTTTGAAATCCGTAGTGGATGGCTACGGAGGTTTTGAACGTTTTATCCTCCTGGGTTATTGGTGAATTACTTCACTATAACTAGGGGGTGGTATTGGATATGTTTGATACTTTTATAAAGTGTATATCAGTTATTTATGTAATTAGATTAATTCTAAAACATAATCTTTTTATACATCATTTAAAAATTAAGATTAAATTCCTTGGTCTTGATATAGAAGTTAAAAGCAAAGAAAAAAGTGCTCCATCCAACGAAGATTAGCACTTTTTCTAAGATTCATAATTTATAACATAAATCTAATTCAATAGCCCTAAAACAAAATAAATGTTCTAAGGATTAGCTTAGTGTTGACGCACTAAGCTTTTCTTATTTATATTATATCAAATTTTTATAGAAAATAAACATATAAAATTTTTCTCTTTAAAAATTTTAGTAATATAAATTGAAACTTTACCATAAATCTCGATCTATATCATTTCTTGTGAGAACCTCACTGTTTTCATGAGGATAAATACACAATACGCTATCTAAAAATTTAATTCCACAAAAATACTTACATATTGAAGTTCCTTTTACAGCACATTTATGGTCCTTTGTACTTTCCGCAATATTCCACGGGCATTGAGTCTGGTTCCAATCAACTCCCTCACTTGCCAAATCTATGTCCATATTTCCACCACTTAATGCTTTTACTCTATCATCCATATCAGTACCTCTTTCATAAATTTAGAATTTATAAGCTTCCTATTATGTTTATATAATTTCTAATCTCTATTCCGACCACTCCATCTGAAAATCTGGTATACCTTGACTACGACATTTTTCAATAACATTATTCTTTTCTTCAATATTTCCAATCGTATACTTTAAAACAAGTCCTCGAAAAACAATATATTTTATATTATTCTTTTTGAAATCAACAAACCAGTTACCACCTTTATTCTCATCATTAATCAAAACCTTAGAAAATTTTTCAGGTAAATCTATTACATTTGATGAAAAAGTGATTGCAGTCCAGTAACGTGGAAAACATTCTGTTTTCCACAATTCAATTTTATTTACATTAAGACAGTCCAAAATTTCTTCATTATCGATACTTTCTTTAATTAGAAGTCCTTCATATATCCCTTCATTGTCATTGGTAAGCGACTTACCGCATGATTTCTTTTCTTTTACTCCATCCACTGATAACTCATCTTTCAATAGCACATCAATTGTTACTCCAAATATATGGCTTAATTCTAATAACTTTTCTGTCTCTGGTAATGAAATATCCATTTCCCATTTAGAAATAGACTGCCTAGTAACTAAACATTTTTGAGCTAACGTTTCCTGTGACATTCCGTTCTTGTTCCTTAAATATTGAATTTTTTCAGATAATTTCATTGCTATTACCCCTTTCTAATTAGACAACAATATAATATCAATAACCTTCCTATATTTCTACCAACTTGAAAGTTCTGTTTAGCAACCACAACGTGCATTCCCTGATTCTTTTCACCCTCGGTATCATAACATACTTTGTAAATATATCCTTACTTACGATACGGTATTTCCACCTGCAAAAATAGCCTTAACCAAGTAATATAAATGCCTAAAGCTATAAACCTCACTTGGTCTTAAAGGAAACTCGACTCACTTCGTTCGCTGAGTAAGTTCGCCTAACTAAATCAAAGATTTAGAGGCTTACTTATGGTACGGTTCAGCATATCGCTATCAAATGCGATTTTTTCTTTTATTACTACTTTACAATAACTAAATCTTGGCATAAAAAAAGACGCATATATTTATGCGCCTTATGTTCCAAGGTTTCGTGATTCACAACGTGTGTCATTATTCAATAATTCTAGCCATGATGCCAACCCGCTGTCATACAAAGAAATCTGTGGAATCTTCGGTCCATCTCCAATTCAATAAGTATAAATATAAGTGTATGAACAAAATCTTTACTCAGGTTTTTTACTGTTCAAGAATAAAATCATATAGTATTCATCAGCATAAGTTCCATCACCATATTTCAATGCATGTTTCTTTGTACCATAAATCTCAAAACCTAAACTTTTATACATCGAAACAGCACGATTATTTTGAGCAACAACTTCAAGCTCAAGTTGTTCAACACCCTTTTCTTTACACCAATTAATACATTCCTGCATCATTTTCTTCCCAATTCCTTTATTCCAATAATCCTTCATCACTGCAATACCCATTGCTGCTCTGTGAAGATACCTTTTTTTATTTTGAATTAATCCAACTGAACAATTCGCTATAATTCTACCGTCTAATTCTGCAATTAGAAAACGGATATTCTCATCGTTCGTACAATTCTTAATAAATTCTCTTTCTTGTTCCACTGTGAAATTAAATTCATCAGATTCACGTGCCAAGAATTTAGTTTCACCATCAACAGTTTGCATTTGATTTATTAAACCTTGTGCATCACCTGGTTCTGGAATTCGTATAATAAGTTGTTGACCCTCGTTTAATAAGTACTCTTTTCTGTAAAGTTCCTTAGAACCCTCATTATTTTGGTGGTTACCCATAATAATTTCCCCCGCTTCTTAATTATTGTGTCATTGATAATATCGCTAATATCACTTTCCATGTAACCACCTCCTCTTATTATTAACTATTATACTATATCTATTTAGGTTATGATAGGTTCAACGACATATTATCCTAAATTTATTTTTTTAGTAAATATTATACTAGTTTTAGTAAAGGTACTTGAAAGGATATTTCACTTGGATGTAGTTGAAAAAGCATCCATAAGTATTATAAATAATTCTAAACTTATGCATAAGAAAAAATAACTGATAATTAATCGAGATTTTCATGTCGGAGGCGAGGTTTCCCTTACCACAATGCCTTCGTCCAACTTTAGTAAAAACCTCATTCACTTATGGTACGGTTCACCCTTTATTATCCTATATCCCCTATATATCTGTTCTAGAAGCATTACTCTGAACAATTGATGGGGAAAGGTCATTTTAGAAAAACATATTTTGTAATTAGCTCTTTTAATAACTTGATCTGATAGACCTAAGCTTCCTCCTATGATAAAAACTAAATTAGAGTTTCCTTCTAATCCACAGTTATCTATGAAATTTGCAAATTCTTCAGATGAAATTTGTTTTCCTTTTAAATCCATGGCTACAACATAAGCATTATCTTTAATTTTTGATAATATGCTTTGCCCTTCTTTATCCTTTATTTGAAGTTCTTCCTTTTCTGATGCATTATCTGGTGTTTTCTCATCTTGAAGTTCTATTATTTCAAGCTTACAGTATCTTGATAATCTTTTAGAATATTCATCTATGGCATCTCTTAAATATTTTTCTTTTATTTTTCCTACAGTTATTAATGTTATATTCACTAAACATCCTCCTAATTTTTTAATTTAACTAATAAGTTCATAATACTATTTGAGCAGTAAAATCTCTGAAACCCGCATGAACAGAACAAATAGTTAACTATTTATATAGTTATATAGTTTCATAGTTAACTATTTTTCTAGTTTTATAGTTCCATATTTAAATAGTTTTATATTAATCTATTTGTATAGTTTTACATTAAAATATACTATCACTACACCAATAATACCTATATTTTACTATGAATAATTTAGAATGTCATAGGTAAAATTATAATAGATACTAATTAAATATTATATAGGTGGTGTCTAAATATGAAAAAATTTTTAAAGATTAATTTATTTGCTTTTTTAACTATAATTCTATCCTTTAATTATGTTGTATGTTATGCTACTCCTATTCCAGATGTAAAGTTAACAGTTGATTCTCCAACTGCTTTTGAATTACCAAAATATTTTAGAAAGAGCACAGATAAAATTACTCCTTCAGAGAATATAAATTTGTCTGGTCTTGATAAGCTTAATATTTCTGGTAGTGGTCAATTTTCTAAAACTGGAGTTCCTTTAATGAAGGAGTCTATAGGTAATGTGCCTATAACTATTATTGACTTAAGAGAAGAATCCCATGGATTTATTGACGGTATTCCTGTAAGTTGGCAAAATGCTAACAACGATGCAAATAGAGGCTTAACAGTAAATGAAATCATTGCTGATGAAAACTCTAGATTAAAATCTATTCCACTTAATAAAGCTATTGCTTTAGAGGGTTTTAAAGATGTAATTATACCTTCAAAGGTTCAAAATGAAGCTGAGCAGTCTGAAGCTTATTCATTATCTTATATTCGTATTCCTGTAACATATAAAAATTTACCTACAGAGACTATGGTAAATTATTTTATGGAAGTTGTAAAAAATCAACCTGAGGGCAGTTGGCTTCATTTCCATGGCAATGAAGGACTTGAAAGAACTACGACTTTTATGATAATGTACGATATTATGAAAAATTGTAAAGAAGTTAATCTAAATGATATTATTACTCGCCAAGTCTTATTGTCCAAGATGGATAAAAATACTAGTGATAAATTTTATTCAGGAGAAGTTTATAATTTTTTAAATAATTTTTATAATAATTGTAAATCCAGCGAATCTAACTCTAATAAACAGATTTCATAGAAACTTTAACTATTATCTCCTTACTTTTATTAAATTTATCAAAGTAATCTATTTTACTATAAAAATAACTCACCATATTAATTATGATGAGTTATTTTTAAATTATATATAATATAACTTATATATTACTTTAGTGCTTTAAGAGCTACAGTATTTAATAAGCTCCATGGTTTATTAAAGTGTGGTTGGAAAAAGAAATCTGTCATTGCCAGTTCTTCTATGGTCATGTTATTTTGAATTACTACAGATAGGGTATTCATGTGTTGAGTTAAATCTTCATCAGAAATAATCTGTCCTCCAAGAATTCTTCTTGTAGCTTTGTCATAAACAAGCTTTATGGTTGCTTCCTTATAGGTTGGCATAAATTCTGGTCTATGATTTTCACTAACCATTACTGAGTCAATCTCCATAGATGTGGTTTTCTTAGCAACCTCTTCTGTTAAACCTGTTGATGCTATACATTTATCATATATCTTTATTCCTGAAGTACCTTGGGTTCCCATATACTTAAGAGCTGGGTTTACTAGATTTTTAGCAACTAAGGTTCCCATTCTTACAGCATTAGTTGCAAGAGGAATATATCTCTTATCCCTTGCTGGATTATATTCTACAACACAGCAATCTCCAGCTGCAAATACATCTTTAACACTAGTTCTCATATATTCATCTATTATTATTGCTCCATTTGGAAGAGTGTCTAATTTTCCTTTTACTAAACTTGTACTTGGTATAAATCCTATGCAAAGTACTACTAAATCTGCTTCATGACTTCCTTTATCAGTTACTACCTTAGATACTATACCATTTTCTCCTTCAAACCTTTGAACTTTTTCACCTAAAGCTAGTTTTACTCCACGGTTTTTAAATTCATTCTCTGCTATTTCTGTAAATTCTTTATCAAGATACTTACTCATTATTCTGTCTTCTGCATCAACTAGGGTTACATTTTTACCTTTCATTTCAAAGGCTTCAGCAAGTTCTACCCCTATATATCCAGCTCCTACAACTGTTACATTCTTAGCGTCAGCTGATTTCTCTATAATTGTTTTTGCGTGACTATAATTTTTACATAGTAATATATTTTTTAGGTTTCTTCCTTCAAAATTAGGAACTATTGGCCACGATCCCAAGGTTAAAATTAATTTATCATATTTTTCTTTTACTATATCGGCAGTCTTTAAATTTGTAGCTGTGATTATTTTTTCATCCATATCAATATCAGTTACATCATAATTCATTCTCATGTTTATACCAAGGTTATTTAAATTTTCTGGGGAATTATAAAATAATTTTTCTGGTTCATTTACTACATTAGATACACTTAAAGCAATTCCACAAGAAAGGAAAGATATATTATCATTTCTCTCATAAACTGTAATCTCACTATCTGGGTAAAGTTGTTTTGCATTTACTACCGCTGCTGTTCCTGCGTGTGTACATCCTATTACTGCAATTTTCATAATACATGACCTCCTATAATTTACACCTAAATAAAATTTATTCTTATATTATATTCTAAAAGTTATTTAATTATAATCTCATAACAACGTTTGTTATTTAACAATCATTATCTAATAATATTTTACCTCAAATATCAATTTATTCAACCATGCTATTAGTATATATAGATAGATAAGCTTTCATTCTCTTAATCTTTCTTTAATTTTCATTATTTTTCATATAGTTATAAAAAGTGCTTTAGCAAAATATTTTAGACTAACTTATTTTGCCAAAGCACTTACTCTAATATTCGTATTTTAATTAATATCCTAATTCCTCATTCAAGAAAATTACATGTATTCTATCCTTATTTCCCTGTCTTCTTATTATAGTATATTCATTGCATATTCTCTCTTCACTTGAACAATCCATACAATGGCCTACCTTTACACAAGGAGTAACTCTATTTAATCTTTTGCAATTTGCAGGTGCTGATACTCTTTCATTTCTCTTAATGGCTTCTTCAATATTCTCTACAATTTTATTTATTCCTGCTATGATTATTACTTTATCTGGACCATATAACATAGCTGCTACCCTATTTCCATTGCCATCTACATTGTATAGCTCTCCTTTTTCTGTAATTGCATTAGTACTAGTAAAATATATATCAGCAGAGAAAGTGTTTCTATATAATTTTTTCAAATCATCCTTACTTAACCCATCCTCATATCTGTCTAGGAAATTATATTTTCCACTTCTTAAATAATCAATAACTCCAGTTTCAAATAGGCTCATTGAACCACCACAACTTACTGTATCACCATCATTGGTAAGTTCATTAATTTTCTCAATGAGTTCTTCATGACTATTTACTAAATAGCCATTCATACCATTCTTTTTAAGTGAATTAATTGTACTATTAACCCTACTTTCCTTTAGCCATATCATATTTTTATCCATAAACAATCCCCCTGTAAATTTATCATATAATTAATTATATCATAGCCATATATAGAATATCTTACAATAATACATATATAAAAAACCCTAATGAATAAAAAATTCACTAGGGCTAATGTTTATATTATTTTCCGCAACATTTCTTGTACTTTTTACCACTTCCGCATGGACATGCATCATTTCTACCAATTTTAACTTCATTTATTACTGTTTTTGATTCTCTCCAAGTTTTTTGTATCTCTTTTCTTTTTTCTGGTGAGAATATTCTATCCCATTGTGATAATGTATAAAGATAGTCTGCTTTAGAATCAAGCATATTGAAGTATAGTTTTTCATAATCTATTTTGAAGCTAACTTCTGAATCACTTTCTATAGCTTCAAGATCTAATTCTTTATCTATACTTTCATTTATTCCATCTAAGAATCCCATAAAGTAAATTTCATTAACGTCAAATTCTTTAACTAATTCAGAGAACTTTCCACTAATAACACCGCCATCAATTGCTAAGGCTTTTGTATATATTGATTTTTCAACCTTTGCATACTCTTTCCAAAATGCAGGTTCTCCATTTTCTTTTACATACTCTACAACATAATTTGTCCAATTGCTATATATGCTCATGTTATTTTCTCCTTCTTTATAACAAAATTTGTTTATCTATTTTATTAATTATAATAAATTTTTATTTATCTTTCAATAATATCTTATTTTGGTATTTTTAAAGTAATTATTTCATCCTTAGTAAATGGTTTTGATATATTATAGTTTCCACCTAAACTTTCAACACCTTGATTATTTACTGTAATCATTATTTTACTCACAGATTTCAGCTGACTCAAAGAGTTTGATATAGACTTAAGTATTGTTACTTCTTGAACTTCAGACATTTCAAACATAGCTTCTGGGCTTAAATTAATATTTGCTATGCCATCCTTAATAGAAAAACTTAAAAGCCTTGTTTCCTTTGGTAAAATAGGCTTGCTTTTTTCACTAACTTTAGCTGGCCCTTTGATGAGTTCTTGCATGATCATCTCACCTATTAAATCCTCACTATTAATTAGTCTCTCTTCCTTTATAAGTTCGGACTTTTCAGCATCTCCTCCAAAATATAAAGTTATATCAATATAGCCATCATCCTCTGTAGCTCCTTTAGTATTTTCAAGTTTCTCTTTACTTATTATACTTGCCTTATCTTTCTTTATACTCATAGTCTTTGTAAGGTAAATTCCGCCTACAACTAGTGCTATTACAACTACTGTTATTGTTAATACTAAACTAAAGGTCTTCTTTTTCATTCTACACCTCCTATTACTAACCAAACTTTTTATTCGATGACTACCCACTCTAGTACTACCATCTTCTTCAAAGTTGGAGTAAAGAGTGGCTACATCCCTGTATAAGGATTTCTAGAGCTTCAAAGAAGCTAAGAACTCTGTTTATATTTCTGATAATATACTATGCCTATCTCTATTGCACATTTTTAATTCTATATCTTTTTCTACGCTAATATTGTTTTCCCTTAATACACTTGCTACAGTTTCATAAGCAAGCTCCGGATAATTATTTGTTTTACTTAGATGCCCTAAGTATATAGTTTTATGATTTCCTTTTAAAATATCTACTATAGCTTTACCACAATCTTCATTGGATAAATGTCCTTTTGCACTTAGTATTCTTTGCTTTAATGGATATGGATATGGTCCAAATTTAACCATTTCTATATCATGATTACTCTCTATTAAAATCATATCACTATCTTCTAGTGCCATTTTTACTTCTATAGAAAAGTGACCTAAATCAGTAGCTATACAACATGATTTTTTAGATCCATGTACTCTATAACCTCTAGGGCATGCTGCATCGTGAGGTATAGGAAAATTCTCTATGGTCAAATCATTAATTTCAGTAAACTTACCATCAATTATTTTTATATTTTTCTCCTTAATACTTCCAATTTTCCCATCCATGGCTTCCCAGGTGAGACTTGGTGCATATATAGGAATATCATATTTCCTTGAAAATACTCCGGCCCCTTTAATGTGATCTGAATGTTCATGAGTAATAAATATACCATCTATAGAATTAGGATTTATACCTATGTCCCCTAATTCTTTATCGATAGCCTTTCCTGGCATTCCCACATCTACTAGAATGTTACTATTGTTTTCTGATACAAATATACTATTCCCACTGCTACCACTAAATAATGGGCAAAATTTCATAATTATCTCCTCAATCTAGTATCTAAAATACATATAAAACTTATATATTTACTCTTCTAATATCTGCACCTAAAGCTTTAAATTTTTCTTCTATATACAAATATCCTCTATCTATATGCTCAATGCCTTCAACTTCAGTTTTTCCTTGGGCTGAAAGACCTGCAATAACTAAAGCTGCACCTGCTCTTAAATCTGTAGCTTTAACATTAGCTCCAGATAAATTTTTAACTCCATCTATTATAGCTATTCTACCTTCTATTTTAACATTTGCACCCATCTTCTTTAACTCATCTATATGCTTAAATCTTGATTCATATATACTTTCATTTACAATGCTTCTTCCTTGAGCCATAGTTAAAAGAGTACTCATTGGCTGTTGTACATCTGTTGGAAATCCTGGATATGGTAAAGTCTTTATATTTACACCTTTAAGGTTATTTCCACTTCTAACTATAACTTTATCCTCATCTTCTATAACTTCTACACCCATTTCCAAAAGCTTTGCTGAAATAGATTCTAAGTGTTTTGGTATTACATTATTTAATGTAACATCTCCACCACAAGCTGCTGTTGCTATCATAAAGGTTCCAGCTTCAATTTGATCTGGTATTACTGAATAATTACATCCTGAAAGTTCCTCTACTCCAGTAATCTTTATTACATCAGTTCCAGCACCTTTTACATTTGCCCCCATAGTATTTAAGAAGTTGGCCACGTCTACTACATGTGGCTCTTTTGCTGCATTCTCTAAAACTGTAGTTCCTTCCGCAAGAACCGCTGCAAGCATGATATTTATAGTAGCACCTACGCTAACTACATCAAAATATATAGTTGTTCCAACTAATTTTTCTGCAACCAGATTTACTGCACCATGTTCTATGGTAACTGTAGCTCCTAAGGCTTCAAATCCTTTGATATGCTGATCTATTGGTCTATCTCCAATAGGGCAGCCCCCTGGAAGTTCTACTCTAGCTTTTTTAAATCTAGATAATAATGATCCTAATAAGTAATAGGATGCTCTCATATTCCTTACTTCTGGGATTGTAGCATTGGTTGTTACTATATTTGTGCTATCAATTTTTATTGAATTACAACTTGATTCTACCTTACATCCTAAATATTCTAAAATAATTTCTAAACAATTTATATCTTCTATATTAGGAACATTCTCTATTGTACAAACTCCCTTAGATGCTAAAATTGCTGCTGGTAAAATTGCTACAGCTGCATTTTTTGCGCCATTAATATTTACATTTCCAAATAATGGATTGCCTCCATTTATAACTAATTTTTCCATACAGGTATCATCCTCACTATTTATATAATGTCCATACTTTACATATGTTAACTTAATTCCATGTCTATCTATATCTATGTCAATTAAACCTAATTTTTAAATGTTAAAATCTCATAATTATAATTATATCACAATGTTCGTATATTTTAATA
Organism: Clostridium sulfidigenes; assembly: GCF_052067195.1. NCBI lineage: Bacteria > Bacillati > Bacillota > Clostridia > Eubacteriales > Clostridiaceae > Clostridium > Clostridium sulfidigenes. Next base: position 71,085 of record NZ_JBQHQR010000014.1, read on the forward strand.
AAAATTTTAAATTTATAAGTGTAATTTTTAATTTTTATTTTTATATACATATAAAAGTAAAAATATAATTAACTATATATGTCTATTATAACCTATTATTATATGTTATAATACTGTTAATTGTAGCGTTAAAGTATTTTATAATGATATAATACTTTATAATAAAAATCTACATTCGGGAGGAAAAAATGAAATATTATTTAGTTGCATTGGTGGATGATAAATCTGTTGATGACATTATATCTATCCAAAAATTTTTAAATAAGAAATATAAGTTGTATAAAAACATATCTAATTTGTACATTCCTCTAGGTTCTGTCTCTAATACAGAGCTTGATAAATTAGATGAGATAATCTCAAAAATTTTATCTCCTTATAAAAAATTTAAAGTTGGAATTGATAATGACATTTTCATTAACGATACATCTAATACCGTAAACTTAAAAGTTAAAGATAAAGGATACATAAACAAGATATCTAGAAGCATGTTTGATATGTTTAATACTCATGGTATAAGTGTTAAAGATTTCTCAACCCTATCCTATTTTAACATGCCTATTTCTAATGCTAATAACGCAATTAGAAAGGCTTATTCAAATAATTTATTTACCTTAGATGAAAATAAAGATAAAACTGATTTGTTTAATTTTACTAAGATAAATAAAATCGAGATTTGGAAACAACTCAACAATAGAAGGGATACCTTAGTTAAAAGTTATGATTTAAAAGAGTTTTAATATTAAAAACAATTTCTTTTCTATGATTTTAACTTTATAATTAATAAAATTAAGCGAAGATATACCCCTTAAATTTTAAATAATTATATCCATATTAGGGTAAGCTATCTTTAAAAGGATGGTGAAAGTTTTTATGTTGGGTATAATTTTCTCAATAATTGCAGGGGTAACTATGAGTGTTCAAGGTGTATTTAATACAGAACTCTCAAAAAAAATTGGACTATGGGAGACCACAGTATTAACCCAAGCTATTGCACTTATAACTGCCCTAATAGTGTTATTCTTTGCAGGTGACGGTACCTTTAGAAATTTAAAAGATGCTAACAAACTTTACCTTTTGGCCGGAGTATTGGGTGCTGTTATTACGTTTACAGTAATTAAGGGTATGTCTAGTCTTGGTCCGGCTATAGCTGTAGCAACTATTCTTATTGCCCAACTTATTGCAGCTGCACTTATCAATCACTTTGGTTGGTTTGGCTCTACTGAAGCTGGATATGGAATACGAGAATGCATCGGTGTTGTCATAATGATAGCTGGAATTATAGTTTTTAAATGGAAAGGATAGCTTCTATCTTTTCTATTTTTTCGTAAGGAGTTTTAACAGTTTTCAAATAGAAATCTTTTTTTATATAAATCGAATTATTAAATCTTAAATTATTATTAATAGGAGGTAGACTATGGATTTCAAACAATTAGAAGCATTTATTACAGTGTCTAAACTTAGAAGTTTTTCTAAGGCTGCAAATGCTATTTACCTATCTCAACCTACTATAAGTTCTCATATTTCTAGTTTAGAAAAAGAACTTAATATTCAATTATTTGATAGAACATCTAAGGAAGTTAATCTTACACCTGTAGGCGAATCTTTTCTACAATATGCTAATGATATTATAAATTTAAGGAATAATGCTATCACCGATCTATCTAATTTCAATAATAATATTACTGGTGTCTTAAACATTGCTGCTAGCACTACGCCATGCAATTCCTTACTCCCTACTCTTGTTTCAACCTTTAGTGAACTCTACTCAAATGTTAAATTTAACATTAAAGAACAAGGTTCTGTATCTATAATTAAAGATATTATAGATCTTAAATGTGAAATTGGTTTAGTTGGTACAATCATAGATAATTCAAAAATAAATAGTTATAAGATAATGGAAGATGAACTTGTTATTGTTTCTAATCCTAAATTAAATTTACCTGAAACTATTTCTATTGATGATTTAATAAAATATCCTTTTATAATAAGAGAAAAGGAATCTGCCACTCGACATACTTTAGAGGCTCAGCTTCATGCTAACAAAATAGATCCTAAGAAATTAAAAGTTCTTTGTGAGGTAAATAGTGTACATGCTCAACTTAAACTTATTAATCTAGGATTAGGAATTTCTATAATTAGTAAAAGCTTATGTGATGATGGTTTTATTAGTGGTAACATGCGTATAAGTCGAGTAGAAAATGTAGACTTAAGAAGAGATCTCTTCTTAATAGTAAGTTCTAAAAGAACTCTTACTCCTATTGCAAGAGCATTTTTCTCTATGTGTAAGAACATATATAATTTATAATAAAATATATAAAGCTTTAAAAGCTAAGATTAGAATATAAGAATTCTTAATCTTAGCTTTTATTTTTACAATAAATAAAAGCTTTAACAAATATTTTTAGTTTACATATACTAATAAGTGTAATAAGTATATAAGGAGTATTTTATGCTTTTTAATAAAAAACTTGATCCGACTCTTAAAAATATGATGGATAATGATATTTATAATAGATATAGAATAATAATTAAATATGGTAGTATTAAAAATTCAATAGAGAAAAACATTAAATCCTCAAAAGGTGAAGTCTTGTATAATATTAAATCCTTGCATTGTTTATGTGTTCTTGCTACCAAAAGAGCTATTAAAAGAATTATAGAGCTTCCGGAAGTCAAATATATATGCATTGACGACATAGCATTTTTATGCAACAAAAATATCCTTCATGCCAATGGAATTTTTTTAGACAATAAAAGATTTGAAGTGTTAAAAAATAAAGAGGTTTCCGGTAAAGGCATAGGTATTGGTATTATTGATAGCGGCGTGTATCCACATATAGATTTATCTACCCCATCAAATAAAGTAAAAAAATTTATTGATATAATTAATGGTTCAACATACCCTTATGATGACAATGGTCATGGGACTTTTATTTCTGGATTAATATGTGGAGAAGGTACAAATAAAAAAGTAAAACAACATGGCATTGCTGTTAATAGCCATTTAGTTATGGTAAAAGCCTTTAATAAGCTTGGTAAAGGGTATATTTCAGCTACTTTATTTGCTTTGGAATGTTTATATAATAGTATTGATGAATTTAATATAAAAATAGTATGTGCACCTTTTGAAATAACTACTTTAAATAAGTTTATTTTATCTCTATATGATAAAATTTTTACTATACTTAGAAATAAAAACATAATAATAGTTGTACCTTCTGGTAATAATGAAGATAAAGAAGATACTATAAAAGGTATTGCTCTATCTGATAAAGTGCTTACAATAGGTGGAATAGATACAAATTCTACTTATAAAATAAGTGATTATTCCTGTTGCGGCTCTAATAAAATATTAAAAAAACCTGATTTTGTTGCTGCCAGTGATGATATTATATCTTTAAACACTGACTGTAATTATATATCTGAGAGAGATGGTGAAAAAATATATCCCCCACCTCTTACTTCCCCTTATACTATTCGTAGTGGAACCTCTATATCCTGTGCTTTTATAGCAGGTATCTGTGCACTATTATTTGAAATAAACAACGAGTTTACCTTTGATGATATATATACTTTATTGAGAATAAATTCAACCTTAATAAATGATAAAAAATATAAACAAGGTAATGGATATATAAATATTAACAACTTAATTGGAACTGATTTGTCTTCTATTTTAATTAATAAGGATAATAAAAATAAGCATAAACATAAAAAGTAAAGCACCCTCATTTACATGGGTGCTTTACTTTTTTATATTAATTTATCATTTAATAATTCATTTCTTAACATATCTAAAATATTTATAGTAGATTTTTCTCTTATTTCTTGCCTATCTCCAGAAAGGTTTAATTCTTTTGTCGTAACCTTGCCTTTATAATATAATCCTATATATACTCTTCCTACTGGTTTCTCAGCAGTTCCTCCACCTGGACCTGCTACTCCTGTAGTTGATATTCCTATATCAGCTCCTGAAGTCTTCGCTATTCCTTCAGCCATTTGAGCTGCTACCTGATGGCTAACAGCTCCAAATTTCTCAAGAGTTTCTCTTTTTACGTTAATTCTATTGATTTTAGCTTCATTACTATATGTTACTACTCCTTCAAGTAAACTTTTTGATATACCAGGATAGTTAATTAATCTTGCTGCAACCATTCCTCCTGTACATGATTCTGCAGTAGAAATAGTTAAACCCTTATTAACTAACATTTCTCCTATTGCATCTTCTAGAGCGATCTCTCCTTCTCCATATATACTATCATTTATCATAGTTAATCTTAATCAGAATTCATAAGTAAATTATAACTTCTGATTAAATTTCTCCCCCCTTAGTTAAACACATTTTCTAAGTTTTTAAATACATCTTTATTTTCTTTAATCTTACCATCATTACCAAGAACCACTATATAATTCATCTTCATAACATCTGCTACTAATTTTGAGAAGTTATTAATATCCTTAACTGTAGTAGATAACACTTCTTTTCTTTCCTGCTGTCTATCCGCCTTAGATATTCTTCTTATATAATAGCTAACTGCTGCATCTCCTGCCATGGATGGAGTTAATTGCATGTCTAGTTCACTTATAGTTCCTATAATGTATTTTAGCATTTCTCTATCTGTAGTTGTAAAATTATCCAAGTATTTAGCTGCATTATCATAAGTCTTTAAGGTCTCTTTTATATTAGGGTCTCTATAACTAGCAAACATAAAATTACCACTTCTCACTATATTAGCAAAAGCTCCATAAGCTCCACCCTGTACTCTAACTTTATTCCATAGATAATCCATGCCAATTATAGTTTTTAGCACTAATAACTTTCCTGTGTATGCATATCCTAATTTTTTATAGTTATATCCCTTTGCCACATATTGAACATTAGATGGGGTAAGCATTCCTTCATTTTTGTTTTCTTCATGGAAGCTATACTTATTAATTTGTACTTCTTCATCAGATAATACTTCTAATATCTCTGAAATGTTCTTCTTTACAGCAGTAACTTCTTCATCTTTACCAGTTACTGCTACTATTAAGCTATTTTTATTAAATACCTTATTCATTATAGCTTGAAATTTGAAAATAACAGTATCTATTCTATCATCAAAGTTATTTTCTATCTCCTTTAAGAATTTATAGTACTCATATCCTGAAGTTTTTTCTATATATTCATAAGCAGGAGAGAAATAAGCTCCTAATCTTGTAGTTGCAACTTGATGTCCTCTATCCATAAGCTTCATTTCTATTCTTGATATTAAAACTCTTATAAGTTCTCTTATTCTCTTTTTATCTTCAAAAGATGTATTCTTAATTATATCTGCCAATATTTCTAAAGCTCTTGGCACTCTATCTACTACTACACTACAATGTCCTTCAAGGTAAGTACTATATCTAAGGACATCTTTACTATCACCATATACTTCATTTTTAAAATATATTCCACCTGTATTAATTAGTATTTCATTAGATAAATCCACATAACTATAGGTTTTAGTATTAATTTTTCCTAATAGTGTGGTTAATAGACTTAGATAAGAAATATCCTCTTGTGCTATGGTTCTACTATCAAACATAAAATCTAAGTAAGCTATTTTACTTGTAAATGCATCATGATGAAGTAGCTTCACTCCAGAAGCATCCTCTTCTATAACATCTAATTCTTCAACTTTCTCGTCTATATCATCTATGGATAATACTGGTATTGTTTCTAATATTTCCTCCGGATCAGGAGTATTTTGTCTATTTATTAAAGACTTTGTTTCATTAATTATGTCTTGTATTTCCTCAACAGATAGATTTTCTTTATATTCCATTAATCCAGTTCTTAATTTTTTATCCTTTTCATCTGCTAACCCCCTTTTAGGCGCTAACACTATTAATGAGCTATGATTATTGTTTAATATATATTTTTCAATTAATTGTTCAAAATAATTTGAAGTTAGTGCTTTCTTTATTTTTTCCATATTTTTTTCATATTTTAAGTGAATTAACGGATCTCCATCATGTAGCCAGCTATCCATAGCTGTCATATAATAGAATAAACCTTTAGGCATGCCCTGAAAATCTGCTTCTCTTAACTTAAATTCTGTAATGTTTATGCATGCTTCTATTAGTTTTTTATCAATTCCATTTTTAACCAAAGATTTTAATGTATCAAACACTACATTCTTAAATTCTTCTTTTTTATTTGCATCACTATTTTTAAGTACTATACTAAATACCGGTTGTAAAATCCCATTATCAAAACTTCCATATACATCCTTCCCTAGGTTAGCATCAAGGATTGCTTGTTTTAATGGAGCTCCTTGAGTTTCTAATAAAAGATATTCTAAAACACTTAGACTAATATATAATTCATCATTAGTACATTCTCCAGTAACAAAGTTTAATGCCATGAAAGTTTTTTCATCTTCATTATCTTCATTAGAAATAGAGTATTCTGTTACAACCTCTTTCATTTCTTTAAAAGGCTTTTCTGGTAATATTTCAGCATCAATATCCTTTTTTTCAAAATTGTTTAAGTAATTGTCATTAATAAATGCTAATCTTTCATCTAAGTTTCCATCTCCATATAAGAATATATAGCTGTTAGACGGATGGTAGTATTTACTATGAAATCCTAAAAACTCCTCTTCAGTTAAATCTGGTATAAATTCTGGATCTCCACCTGATTCATATCCATAGGTATTATGTTCAAATAAAGATTTTTGAATTCCTCTCATTAACACTCCATCTGGTGATGAAAAGGCTCCTTTCATTTCATTATAAACTACACCCTTATAAGTTAGCTCATCTTCAGCATTTTCTAATTCATAATGCCAACCTTCTTGCATTAAAATTTCCTTTGTATTATATATATTAGGATAAAACACTGCATCTAAATATACATCCATTAAATTAAAAAAGTCCTTTTCATTTTTACTTGCTAGTGGATATATAGTTTTATCACTAAAGGTCATAGCATTTAGAAATGTGTTTAATGATCCTTTTATAAGTTCTACAAAGGGCTCTTTTGTAGGAAATTTGCGTGAACCACATAATACACTATGCTCTAATATATGGGCAACTCCAGTATCATCGCTTGGCGGTGTTTTAAACCCTATTGCAAATACTTTGTTAGAATCATCATTTTCCAGATGTAATAATTTTGCCCCCGTTTTTTCATGTATAAAAACTCTAGCTATAGAATTTATTTCTTCAACCTTTTCTTCTCTATGCAACTTAAATCCATGATATATTTTTCCTAAATTATAATTCATCTTTCTCCTCCTGCTATTTTATTATTTTATCTTTTAATAGTACTACTATTATTTATCTCCCAAACTTTAATATTCATTATTATATTTTAATATAAATTTTAAATAACTTATAAGTACCTTTCCCTATGGAAAAGCGCTATAACTCCTACTTAAAGTATATCTTATATATACTATATATAAAAATATATACTTTTAAGTTTTTATTAATTATCTATTTATGATAAAAGGTATGAAACTAGCTCTCTAATTTCATACCTATAAATTTAATATTATTGATATTCTTTTAGGATTGGAACAATTATTTTACCTAAAGTATTAATAAAATTTAATTCATCATAAGTAAACTCCTTATGATTAATTGATGCTGTTAAGTATATTACTCCAATTATATTTATTTTGTCTTTTAATAAAACTATAATATTAGATTTTAAATCAGGAATGTTTTTAATTTCATCATATTCATCTATGCAATCCCAATCTACTCCACAAATATTTTCTCCTGAATTTATTGTAGCCTTAATCTTATTGTATTTACGTATTTCATCAAATTCATCCCATGTTTCATCTATAGTTTTAGAGTATCTATTGACTAATTCCCCTTGTTTTATGGTAAACAATGTACATGAATCTGCTTCAACAATTTCTGTAATTCTATTAATTGTAATGGCAATTTTTTCATCTACATTTCCCTCTGAATTAATCAAATCTATGAATTCAATTAAAGTTGAGACATTCTTATAGTCTTGATTTTCACTACCTACAAATATACCACTTAATTTATTTGTAGTGCTTATTTTAGAACCATAAGATTCTTCCCATACTCTAGTAGCATTACGACCACTATTTTTAGCTGCATATAAAGCTTGGTCTGTTTTTTCAATAAGCTCTTCATAGGTAGTCGTATGATTAGGATAATTAGCTACGCCTAAACTTACCGTTACTACTCTTTTATCTCCCATAACTTTTGCCTGATAAATTTTCACTCTAATTCTTTCAGCTATCCTCTTAGCTTCCTCTATACCTGTATTAGGTAATACTATAATAAATTCTTCTCCACCATATCTTCCTACTGCATCATCTTGCCTAATATTTTTTATAATTACTTCACATATCTTACTTAATACTTGATCGCCCATTCTATGTCCAAAGGTATCATTAATGGTTTTAAATTTATCTATATCTACCATTATAGTTGAAAATTCAGAGTTAAAATTGAAAGATCTGTCTATCTGTTCATGAATAAATGATTCTAAATACCTTCTTGTTAATGTCTTAGTCAACTTGTCTATAGTAGAATTTCTTTTTATATTAAGTTTATCAATTATCATATACAAGATTTTACCTATAGTTACACACTGGTGCATTGTCTCCTCATTTATGTTATTTAATTTCCTTTTACTTTCCACATATACATATCCTAACACATCATGATTATAATCATATTTACTCATACCTCTACTGTTTTTAGAAATTTGAGTTATTGGTATACACATAGCTGCTTTTATATCATTTTCGATATCATAACTTAGTATATTCCCATTGGCATCACAAATAACTTTTCTACTTAACCTAATAGGTATTCCCTTATTTCTAGCTATGTTAACTATAGACATATCATTTGGGAGTTCTACATCATTTCCATCACTTGACACTACAGAAAATCTATTATTATTCTCTATTATTATATTAGTTTTCGTTGCTAAACTAATATAACTTATATATTTGCATATGATGTCCATACTTTCTTGACTATTTCCGCATAAGTTATTTAGTAAGTCCTCAATACTATCAATATCTGTAAGATAATCCTTAGATGAATCCTTTAAGGATTTTATAAATTCTTCATTTACAAAATCACTCTCTAATATAATTTGAAATAAATCTTCAATATTTTCTGTTGTATTAATATTTATTTGGTCTAACTTTATTCCTTTTCTTTGATTATAGTAACTTTTTATTTGTAATAATATTCGAAAGCAATCCACCATGTTTCCTTGATTCTGTAAAAAAGATTTTCTATAGTTCTTAGGAATTTGCAATAATATATCCTGTATTATATCACAGGCCTCTGAAATATATAACGCTGCTTTAGCCCTATCTCCATTCTCATAATAGGTATATCCTATTTTATAATATATTTTCCAGGATAAATTAGAATTTTTAATATCCTTATATTGAGCTAATGCCTCTTCTAAGGCATCTATAGGCATACATTTATCTATAACAGCTTCAATATATATTAAAGTCAATTTATTAAGATCAGACTTTATTTCATGTTCAAACTTTTTAATGTAATAAAATATTTCTGTAGCTACACCATTTAAGTCTTGATTTAAAAGTTGTAAAACTCCATCGGATAACATTGACACCCTTAAATCAACATATAATATCTTTTCACTAGCCTCAATTACATCTTCTATACTTTTCATTTTTCTATCTAAAAGTATCTTGTTTATAATACAAAGTAGCTCCATTTTATATTTCATTAAAGAATTCGTATTATCAAAAGCCTTTTTACCTTCTAATAAATAATCCATAGCTTTTTGTCTATTACCAATTAAGGAATTCATATAATATTCTAATATATAGTATGGAACTAATTCTTGCTCAAAAATTGAATTTCTTTCTATATATTTGTTGCATATATCTATATATCTAAAACATTCAGAATACTTTCCTTGTTTATATAATGTAGATGCCATATATACATAATTATAAAAATTCATATATATTAATTCATTTTGAGTAGCTATATTGGAAGCCTTATTTAAATACCTATATGCTTCATCATAATTTACTAAAACATAACTAAAAAATCCCATATTAGATAAAGCTATTACTTCATAAAATTTATTTTGTTCAATCTTACTTATTTCATAAAGCCTCTCAAACCAATTCAGTGCTTCATCACCATATTGATAATAATCACCATATATAACTCCAATGCTATTATATATTCTAGGTAGTGCCTTAGTATAGTTCTTTTCATAACATTCAGTAACTGTTCCTTTTAATATCTTTAAAGCTTCTTCTTCCTTACATTGGGCAATCAGTGCATTACAATAGCTATTATAGAAACCAACTTTATAATCCATATGCTCTTCTTTACAAAGGCTTATTCCTTCCTTACATACATCTTTAATCTTCTCATACTTTCCAGTATTATATGAATTTCTTACTATTATTCTTAAGTATTCTATAGTACCTTTTAAATAATCTACATTTTCTAGTGCTTTTGATATTTTCTTAGTATAGTGCTCAATCTCTTCTTCCATACACAAATCTATGTATATCCAGATCATTTCTACCATAATATCTATATTAGTAATTATCTTATCTTGAAACTTACATAGTTCTTGAGCTTTAATATAATATTCTAATGCTACACTTTTTTCAGATATACTATTGTATAACTTACCTAAATTCATATTAGTTTCTATTTCATCATTAATAAATTCATCTCTATTTTGAAACTTATCAATGATTTGAAGAATCTTAAAACTATATCTTATAGCTTCATTCACACTGTTTATATTCTCTAATCTCTGCTCGTTTTTCTTATAGTAGTATATAAGTTTTCTACTAAGCCCTAAAATCTCAAGATGATAGATAAGTTCTTCTATATAGATATTTAATTCATCATAGCAATATCGTTCAAGTACTACTACAATTTTCCTATGAATATCTTCTTTTGTAGATTGCTCTAAATCCTTATATAGATAACTTCTTAAAAATTTATTATAAAAGGTATACACAAATCCATTATCGCCTATGGAACTATATAATATACCCTTAGCTACCAACTGATCAACTACATTATCTACATCACTTTCATTTGTTGTAAGTACATCTTTTAATACTCTTACTGGCATTGGTGTATAAAAGAATGAAATTATATATAAAATTTCATAGGATAGTTTGTCTACATCTTTTAATTGGGTTTCACAGACCTTTTCCATATTCACTGGCATATACATATCATGGTTATCAGGCTTATACCATCTACCATTTTCTTCGTTTAAATATATGATTTCTCTATTACATAAATCCTTTAAGGACTCTTCAATGAATAATGGATTTCCCATTGAATATTTATAAAATGTACTTATAAATTCATCGGATATCTTCTCAACATTTAGTATATTTCTTAGCATCTTTGCAGAATTGCTCTCCGTTAATGATCTAAGGTGAACATTTAATGCAACTTTGTCTGCAATGTATTCAATAAACTGTGTAAAATTATTGTTATTAAGGCAATCGCCATCCCTATATCCAATAATAATAAGAACATTAGTCCTAAAATAGGTCTTGTTCAACATATATTGAATTAAATTTAGTGTTAATGTATCATACATATTCATATCATCTATGATAATTACCCCTGGGTTATCATAGTAATACTCTTGTAAAAATGATGATATCTTAGCTATAAGTATAAGTCTTTCTTTATTTTCTAGTTTAAAATATCCCAAATTTTCATTATTATTATCTCCATAAATGTCTGGAGCTAGCAGCATTATTTCTTTCTTATATTTGCTAATTAAATTTTTATCTGCAATACTCACTATTTTTCTTAATAACTGTGCAATAGTAACCTTTGTAGATTCTTCTTTATTACTTTTCATATAAAAACATCTAAGTCTTTTATTTTCTTTAACATTCATAATGTATTTTATGTGTTTTAATAACCGAGTCTTACCTATTCCAATTTCACCATGAATTAATATAATATTTTTAGTTTCATGATATTTAACTATATGATTTATGGACTCCATAATCATTTTTAGCTCTTCATCTCTACCTATTAATGGGATATTAAAATTTAATTCTCTTTTTTCACTATTAACTTCATATTTAAAGTTCATGTTATATATGGAATTAACTTGTTTAATAATATCAAAAATACTATTTATTGAGTTATCTCTACTACTACATAGTTTATCTATTAAATTATATAGTTTTACTCCAAACAACTCTTTATATTCTTGTCCTTCATTACTTCCTATGTGTTTTGTAATTATTTTACAAGTTTTAGAATCTCTATATCTTCCTTTATTTTTTAATGAAATATTAATTAATATTTCACATAATCTATTTATATAGTATCTTTCTTCTTTAAATTTATTAGAAGTAACCTCTTCTATGTCTTCTGAATAACTAGCTATGCATGTTTCTCTTGATTGTAAAAGTGCGGTTAATTTATCTTTTAATTTAACTTTAAAATCTAAACTTACATATATATTGTCATCACTAAATGGAACTACTTTCATATAATTGTAACTTTGATTATGCGCTACTACACATATTTCTAAAAATACTTTAATTAATATTTCTTCAGAAATGCCTTCTACAGCATCTAGCAATAACTTATAATCACTATATACTTCTGTAGTGTAATAATAATTATCCATCTTATCTTTGTTATCTACACTGTTTACTACACCAAAATCTAAAATTCTTATAACATCATTTTTTATAGTGGGTATTTTTTCATATTCAGATATACAATAATTAATTATTTTATTTTCTATATTAGAATTATTTACAACATAAATGTTTACCATAGACATGTTATTATTTATGTCTATGGCTTCATATACAGAATAAATTCTATTTTGGTTTAATAATTCCACTATTTTATATCTTTCATTAATTATCTTCATATTTAGTACCTACCTAATTAAAATAATATTAAGTTTAATGTAGATTATTGTTAAATAACTCCCAACTATCTATCTTTATTACATATTATACCATACAGCACCATAATAATGTACTTATACATTTTCTTAATGACAAAATAATTTCTTGTATTTTTAGACAAATATCTTCAATTTAATATTAAATTTTAATCCTATTGTATACAAATATAAATTAAGTTAATATTTCATAACCATCTTCAGTAACCAGTATGGTGTGTTCCCACTGAGCAGATAACTTGTTATCTTCTGTAACGGCAGTCCAGTTATCATCTAACACAACAGTTTCCGGTACCCCTTCATTTATCATTGGTTCTACTGTAAATGTCATTCCTGGTAAGAGAATCATCCCTTCGCCTTTTTGTCCTATATGAGGTACAAAAGGTTCTTCATGAAATTCATTACCTACACCATGACCACCATAATCATAAACTACAGAATATCCTTTGCTAGTTGCAAGCTGATTTATAGCAAATCCTATGTCTCCTAAAGTATTAAAAGGTTTTATTTGCTCTATTCCTACCTTTAAGCACTCTTTAGCAGTTTGTACCAAATCTCTTGCTTTATCACTGACCTTTCCCATGAGAAATGTTCTATTTGAATCACCATAATAACCATCTAGAATACAAGTTACATCAACATTAACTATATCACCATCTTTTATTATAGTTTCTTCGTCTGGTATACCATGACAAACCACACTATTTATAGATACACAGGTGCTCTTAGGAAAACCATGATATCCTAAAGGTGCTGGATATGCTCCATGGGATACTGTATATTCATGGACCCATCTATTTACTTCTTCTGTAGATATTCCTACTGTTATTTTTTCTTCTACCATATCTAGTATCTCTTTAGTTAGAGCACAACTTTTTCTTATTCCATCTATATCCTTTTGAGATTTTATAATTTCTCTTGGTATTTTATATCCATACTGTTCACTTAACTTTTCTAAATACTTATCTTGCTCCATATGACACTTTTTATATTTTAATCCACTTCCACACCAACAACTATCATTTCTATTTAATTTATCCATATTAACCTCCATCATAATTAACCTCTTACATTCATATATAAATCTATTACAAAATTATTCTATTTTATATACTATATGTTTTACTTCTATTATACCACTTATTCCTTCTTACCATATTTTAATAGTAAATAATAATAAAAAAGTTTTGTAGAAATACATCTACAAAACTTTAAACAATTAAAAATGATAAATATAAATATATCTTCCCTTTTTGTTCTTTAATAATTTTAAGTATTCGTATAAAGATACATGCTTTCTATTCAATGAATGCTGAGCTATGAATAAGTCATTTCTATTTAATACTACATTAAACTCTTTAGCATGTACTACTTGAGAATGATATATTTTTTTGTTACTGTCTGCATATTGTATAACATCACCTATCATAATATAAGTATATAGTTCATCAAACCTAGCTATTGCTTCTTCTACTGTTAACTCCTTAAATTCATCTGCCATATTATTTCCTTGGCCATCTTTGTTTCCCCAATATTTTCTAAAGTATTCCGCACTTCTCCATGTCAGGGAAACTTTCTTTAAAGCCATTGGATCTTTAGTATAACAAAACCAATCTGTAAACTTTCTATAATCTGCCCCCTTCATTTTCATTCCGCCTGCTACTAAAACTTGACTTATAAAATTAGTACAGTCATTATCCTTAAATACAGGGTATTCTTTTACATTGGGAGTCTCTGCATAAGCTTCAGCATAAGCCTTTGCTCTCGCTCTATTATATACATAGTTTTTTCTATTGATTATCTCATCTTTAAGTTGGGATTTCCTTTTGATCCTTTTGATTATTTTAAGTAATCTTATACTCTTCATAATCAACCTCCCATCTTAAATATTAAAGTTAATTAGGTCATAATTTAACATCTATAATACCTATATACTCACAATCTACTGATTTGTTTACTCTTCTCTGCCATTACCAACAAAAAATAGTGCTAATAATCCTGCTCCAGTATGACTACCTATAGTAGGTCCTAAATTATTAATTATACACTCCTTAACTCTTCCGCTTTTTCTACAGAACTCTTCTAACAACTTTGCATCTTCTAAACAATCTCCATGAGAAATAGTTATTAGTTGTTCTTCTCCTATGCTTCTTTCCTCAAATTTTTTTACAAGCTCTAGCATAGCCTTTTTTCTACCTCTAACCTTACTAAGAGGTATTAGTTTCCCCTCATTATTCATATGAAGTACCGGTTTTACACTAAGTAAAGTTCCCACCGTTGCAGCAGAACTTGATACTCTTCCACCTCTTTTTAAATGCTTTAAATCATCTACTGTAAAGTAATGATTTATTTTTAGTTTTATTCCTTCCGCAAACTCAACTATTTCTTCTTTTGATTTATTTTCTTTCATCATATCATAAACCTTATATACTAGTAATCCTATTCCCATACTAGCAGATAATGTATCTATTATAGTTATATCACAATCTGGATATTCTTCTTTCACATTTAAAGACGCATTTATTGCATTATTTACAGTTCCTGATAACCCTGAAGATAGTCCTATATAAATAATTGCTTTTCCTTCTTTTACTATATTTTTAAAAGCTTCTTCAAATTTATATACATTAATCTGGGATGTAGTATACATATCTCCAGCTCTTAAACCATCATAAAACTCTTTAATATCCAAAGTCTGACCAAAATAATCCTCTATATCTCGGCCTTTGAAATTACACCCAATAGGTAGACCTACTATGTTGGGTTGATTTATAAATTCAATAGGTAAATCGCTACCAGAATCAACTACTAAAACTACTTTATTATTCATATATCATATTCCTCTCATTTATAAATTTATATAGCTTTTACTACATTCATTTTATATACTTAATTTTAATTATGGTCTCTTCTATATTATAATAGCTAGTTCAATTATTCATTTAATTATATATTAACAAAATAAAATAAGACCAATTATTATTAGTATTATAATCATTTTACTATAAGTTAAAACAATTTACATCAATACTATATTATAATTAGTCATATATTACCATATTTTATTAGTTTATTCTATATATTTACCTAATTTTCTAAACTTATAATATCTCTTAGTCAATAAAGAATCTACAGGTTCTTTACTTAATCTTTCTAATACTTCTTTTAAATTTGCTTTTATACTTAAAATCATTTTATTTGAGTCTTCCTGTGCTCCTCCTTTAGGCTCTTTGATAACCCTATCAATAACTCCTAAACCTAATAAATCTGAAGATGTTATTTTCATTATTTCAGCTGCCTCTTTAGCTTTAGTAACATCTTTATATAAAATAGATGCAAATCCTTCTGGAGATAAAATTGAGTATATAGAATTTTCAAGCATCCATACCTCATCAGCAACAGCAAGAGCCAATGCTCCTCCACTTCCACCTTCTCCTATAATCATAGAAACTATAGGAACCTTTAAATTACTCATAGTCATAAGGTTTTTAGCAATTGCCTCCCCTATACCGCGCTCTTCTGATTCTATTCCACAAAAGGCACCTGGAGTGTCTACAAAAATAATTACAGGTCTTTTAAATTTTTCTGCTTGGAGCATAAGTCTTAATGCTTTTCTATATCCCTCTGGCTTTGGCATTCCAAAATTTCTTTCTATATTTTCTTTAGTACTATTGCCCTTTTGTATTCCAATAACTGTAACACTTTTATTTTCAAATTTAGCTATACCACCTACTATGGCACTATCATCGCCATAGCCTCTATCGCCTTTTAACTCTATAAAATCCTCAAATATACTATTAATATAGTTAAGTGCTGTAGGTCTCTTAATACTACGTGCTATACTTACCTTTTCCCACGAGCTAAACTTGTTATCCATCTACTTCCAACACCTCTATTCCTTGTATCTTCAATTCACATGTATTTTTATAATAGTACTAAGAGTACTCTTCATATCCTTCCTGTGTACAACTTTATCTACATAGCCCTTTTCCAAAAGAAATTCCGCTGTCTGAAAATTATCTGGTAGCTTTTGCTTTATTGTTTGCTCAATAACTCTTCGTCCTGCAAATCCAATAAGTGCATTAGGTTCAGCAAGTATTATATCTCCTATCATTGCAAAACTTGCTGTTACACCTCCAGTGGTTGGATCTGTTAGTACAGATATATATAGTAACCCCCTATCATTATGATAGGATAATGCTGCTGACGTTTTGGCCATTTGCATAAGAGAAAATATTCCTTCTTGCATTCTTGCTCCTCCAGAGCAAGTAAATATTACTATTGGAAGTTCCTCCTTTGTTGCTAATTCTATGGCTCGTGTAATCTTCTCTCCAACTACACTTCCCATACTTCCCATGAGAAAATTACTGTCCATAGCACATATAACTACAGTATTACCATCTATCTTCCCTATACCTGCTATAACAGCCTCCTTCATATTAGTAACT
This sequence comes from Clostridium sulfidigenes, assembly GCF_052067195.1. Lineage (NCBI taxonomy): Bacteria > Bacillati > Bacillota > Clostridia > Eubacteriales > Clostridiaceae > Clostridium > Clostridium sulfidigenes. Next base: position 88,488 of record NZ_JBQHQR010000014.1, read on the forward strand.
CTTTGTATCTTACTTACCTTCTCCGTATATTCTGGAAAGTCTAAAGGATTGTCTGAAATCATATCTGCAAATAATTCTTTAAATGTTCCTTCATCGATTGTTTGCTTAATTCTTTCTCTTGCTGTAAGTCTAAAATGTCCTCCACAAGAATAACACACTTTTAAATTATTTATTAAATCTCCTCTATATATGGTATTACCGCATTTAGGACATCTAATCCACATTCCATCAGGTACTTGTGGTCTCCTTTTTATCTCACCCTCTTTATTGCTCGGTTTTACTTCTATATAAACATTTTTTTTAAATAATGACCTTAAATCTTTCATATAATTACCTCATTTAGATTTAAACTATTTAACTTTATTAAGATATGCTTCTAAGAACCCTGTATCAAAGGTTCCTTCTACAAAACTCTCATTAGTTAAAATATCAAGCTGAAGGTCTATGTTAGTACTAACTCCTTCTATTATGAATTCACTTAATGCTCTTTTCATTTTGCTTATAGCTTCTTCTCTATCTTTACCGTGAACTACAAGTTTACCAATCATTGAATCATAGCAGTGTGGAATTTTATATCCTTGATATACGGCAGAATCTAGCCTAATCCCATTTCCACCAGGTACATATAAATTAGTTATTTCACCTGGACAAGGTCTAAAATTTTTATAAGGATCCTCCGCATTTATTCTACACTCAATAGAGTGACCTGTAATTTTTATATCTTCTTGTGAAAAACTTAACTTTTCTCCATAAGCTATCCTAATTTGTTCTTTTATTAAGTCAACTCCTGTTACCATTTCTGTTACAGGATGCTCTACCTGTATTCTAGTGTTCATCTCCATGAAATAGAACTTCTTATGCTTATCTACTAGAAATTCTATAGTTCCAGCATTTACATACCCTATAGATTTAGCTGCTTTAACTGCAGTTTCCCCCATTTTTTTCCTCATACTATCATCTATAAATACTGATGGTGCTTCTTCTAACACCTTTTGATTTTTTCTTTGTATAGAACATTCACGCTCTCCTAGATATACTGTATTTCCATAATTATCTGCTATGAGTTGTATTTCTATATGCCTTGGTTTTTCTATAAACTTTTCTATATACATCGAATCATCGTTAAATGAAACTTTTGCTTCTCTCTTTGCTGCATTAAAATCACTTATAAGCTGATTCTCATTATTTACAATCCTAATTCCTTTTCCACCGCCTCCGCTAGAGGCCTTTATCATTACTGGATATCCTATTTCTTTAGCTATTACTATAGCTTCCTCTTCATTATTTATAATTCCCTTTGATCCTGGTACTACTGGTATATTAGCCTTTTCCATGAGTTCTCTGGCTTTTGACTTGTTTCCCATATTGTTTATATTTTCTGCTGTGGGACCTATAAATTTAATATTACATTCTTCACACATCTTGGCAAATCTACTATTTTCAGATAAAAATCCAAACCCTGGATGAATAGCCTCTGCACCTTTTAAAATAGTAGCATTTAATATATTATTTTCATTTAGATAACTATCCTTTGAGGCTGATGGTCCAATACAAACACACTCATCTGCCATTTGTGCATGCAAAGCTTCTCTATCACCTTCAGAATATACAGCTACAGTTTGTATTCCCATTTCTCTACAAGCCCTAATTATTCTAACTGCAATTTCTCCTCTATTAGCAATTAATATCTTTTTAAACATACGGCTACCTCTCTTACTTTTATACTCCTACTGCGAAGGTTAATTCACATTCACAAGCTACTACTCCATCAACTGTGGCAATTCCTTTACCAATACCCATTGGTCCTTTTATCTTTATAATTTCAACTTCTAGTTTTAATCTATCACCAGGTATAACTTTTCTCTTAAACCTAGCATTTTTTATCCCACCGAAGTAGGCTATCTTGCCTCTAAACTTTTCATCATAAAGTAATGCAATGGCACCAACTTGTGCAAGAGCTTCTACTATTATCACTCCAGGTAATACAGGTTCTTGTGGAAAATGACCTTGAAAAAAATATTCATTCATAGTTATATTTTTATATCCTACCGCTTTTTTCATTGGTTCTAAACCTTCTATTTGATCTACAAATAAAAATGGATATCTATGAGGTATTATTTCTTGTATCTCTTTTATATTGAGTTTTATTACATCACTTTCTATTGCATCTAACATTATTTATATTACCTCCTTTATATAATCTATATTTCTAAAGTTTTATCGCCATTATAGGCTGACCAAATTCTACTACATCTCCATTATTAACAAATATTTTAGCCACCGTTCCTTCAACTTCACATTCAATTTCATTCATCAATTTCATAGCTTCAATTATGCACAGAATTGACTCCTTTGATACTGAATCTCCTATTTTTGTATAAGGTTCTCCATTTTCTGTAGGTGAAGAATAATATGTTCCTACCATAGGTGACTTGACTATAAAGCATTCTTCTAAATTACTCTCTTCAGTAGCTATTTCTTCAGTAATTATTTCTTCATGCTTTGTTGATATTACTGAAGTATTATCACTTACATTATTAGTATGACTAACAAACTCTGTATCACATTTATCTGTGATTTTAGATTGATTTAATGCTCTAGCATCTTCATTATAAATAATTTTGCTAGAATCATTTTTGCTCATCCTTATTCTAAGTCCTGCTTCTTCTAGTTCTAATTCCTTAAGATCGGAATCATTTATTAATTTAATTAGCCTTTCAATTGCTTCATAATTCATAATTTATTCCTCCCATTTCTTAAATAAAAGTGTAGCATTATGACCACCAAATCCTAAGGAATTAGACAAAGCATATTTTAGTTCTGCTCTTCTTCCAATATTAGGAACATAATCTAAATCACAATCTTCATCCTTCTCTTCAAGACCAATAGTAGCTGGAATAAACCCTTCCTCTAAAGCTTTTATACATACAATTGATTCTATAGCACCTGATGCTCCCAATAAATGTCCTGTCATTGATTTTGTAGAACTAACTGGGATCTTATAGGCTTGCTCTTTAAATAAATTTTTAATAGCTATAGTTTCAAATTTATCATTATATGGAGTACTAGTTCCATGAGCATTAATATATGATATATCTTCTAAACTTACATTTCCTTCTTCTATGGCAAGTTGCATCGCTCTTGCTGCCCCTTCTCCATCAGCACTAGGCTGAGTGATATGATAGGCATCACAAGTAGCTCCATATCCAATAACTTCACCATATATTTTTGCACCTCTTGCCTTTGCATGCTGGAGCTCTTCTAAAATTAAAACTCCTGCTCCTTCACCCATTACGAATCCACTTCTATTTTTATCAAAAGGAGTAGATGCTTTTTTAGGATCCTCACTCTTACTTAAAGCCGTTAATGCAGTAAATCCAGCAAGACCTATTGATGTTATAGATGCCTCTGTCCCACCTGTAATCATTACCTCTGCTCTATTTGCCTTTATCATCTCAAAAGCTTCACCTATACTATTAGTTCCTGTAGCACAAGCTGTCACTACAGATAGGCATGGCCCTTTAGCACCATATTTTATAGCAACATTTCCTCCTGCCATATTCTCTATCATCATAGGAATTAAAAATGGTGATACCTTAGTTGTATCTCTTTCTAACATTCTTTTATATTCATTTTCTAATGTATCGAGTCCGCCAATTCCTGAACTAATTAAAACACCTAATCTATATTTATCAATACTATCTAAATCTAAATTTGAAGATTTTACTGCCTCCTCTGCTGCTGCCATAGCAAGTTGACAATATCTATCCATTCTCTTAGCTTCTTTTCTATCAATAACTTCTGTAGGGTCAAAATCTTTAACCTCTGCAGCTATTTTAACTTTAAACTTTTCTACATCCATAGATTTTATAAAATCTATGCCACATTTACCATTCTTAACTCCATTCCAAAAGCTGTTAATATCATTACCAATAGGAGTTAATGCTCCCATACCTGTGATTACCACTCTTCTATTCACTTTATATGTCCTCCTTAAATAACTACATTACCATTCCGCCATCTACATTTATAACTTGACCTGTTATATAGTCTCCACCCTCTGATGCAAGAAAAACTACAGTCCTTGCTACATCTTCTACATTTCCAAATCTATTTAAAGGAATTAGTCCTAACATACCATCCTTTACTTTTTCACTTAATACATCTGTCATATCACTTTTTATAAATCCTGGTGCTACAGCATTTACAGTTATCCCTCTAGCTCCTACTTCCTTAGCTATTGACTTAGTAAGTCCTATAACACCTGCTTTAGATGCTGCATAGTTTGCCTGACCCGCATTCCCTACAACTCCTACTACAGAAGAAATATTTATAATCTTTCCACTTCTCTGTTTAAGCATGTGAGACACTGCACTCTTACAAGTATTAAATACACCCTTAAGATTTATATCTATAACCTTATCAAAGTGCTCTTCTTTCATTCTCATAATTAATCCATCTTTTGTTATTCCTGCATTATTAATTAATATGTCTATAGTTCCAAAAACTTTTACCGTTTCATCTATTAATTTTTTTCCTTCTTCGAAACTACTTACATCTCCTTTTACTAAAATAGCATTTCCTCCAAAACTTTTTATTTCCTCGGCAACTTTTTCTGCCTCTGCATCACTACTAACATAATTTATAACCACATTAGCTCCTTTTTTACCAAACTCTATAGCTATAGCTCTTCCTATACCTCTACTTCCTCCAGTAACTACCACATTCTTTCCTTTAAACATATATATATCCTCTCCTATACATGAGCTTCTTGTAAATATTTCAATGTACTATAAATTGATTCTTTATCCTCAACATTTAATATTTTTACATCTTTACTTATCTTCTTTACAAAACCACTAAGGGCTTTTCCTGGTCCAACTTCTATAAAAGTATTAATTCCCATATCAATCATATTTTCTATGGTCTTTTGCCATTTCACAGAAGATTTAACTTGAGCTTCTAACAACTGTCTAAGTTCCATTACGTTTTGTAAAACCTCTCCTGTAACATTAGGTATTACTTCTATATTGCTTTCATTAAAAGTTACCTCACTTAATACATCTCCTAATTTTTTAGATGCATTTTCCATTAATTCTGTATGAAATCCTCCACTTACTGGTAACTTAACAATTTTCTTAGCACCTTTAATTTTTAAACTTCTCATAGCTTCTTCTACTAAGAAATCCTCTCCTGAAATTACAATTTGAGAACTACAATTATAATTTGCTATACCTATTATTCCTTTATCACTAAGTTCATTACAGACTTCTTCTATAATTTCTATTTTCCCACCAATGATAGCCGCCATGGAGCCGTTAGTTTTATCACTATCTTCCTTCATGAATATTCCTCTTTCTCTTACTACTCTTAATCCTTCTTCAAAATTCATAATTCCACTTGAGATTAAAGCAGAATATTCTCCAAGGCTCAATCCCGCAACAACTTTAGGATTTATTCCATGAGATTTTAAAATTTCAAATAATGCTATTGAAAGAGTTACTATAGCTACTTGATTATTTTCAGTAGAGGTTAGTTCTTCTATGGGACCATTGAAGCATAACTCACTTATATCTTTATTTAAAATTTTGTTAGCTTTTTCAAATACTTTCTTAGCTTCTAAGAATTCTTCATGTATTTCCTTTCCCATACCTACGTACTGACTTCCTTGGCCTGGGAAAATAAATGCGATATTTTTCATAGTTACCTCTCAATTTTAAAATTTATTTATCATGGATTTTAGTAAAGTTTCAGTACCTTCTACAAAATCTTTAATTATTTCTTCACAACTTTCTTCCTTTTTTATTAAAGCTGCAATTTGACCCGCCATAATAGAACCATTATCTACATCACCGTCTATAACAGCCTTTTTAAGTCCACCAACCCCTAATTGTTCTAGCTCTTCAGCTGATGTACCTAACTTCTCAAGTCTTAAATATTCTCTAGATAATCTATTTCTAAGAACTCTTACAGGATGCCCAGTACTTCTACCTGTAACTACTGAATCTATATCCTTTGATTCTATTACCTTCTTTTTATAATTTTCATGAATAGTGCACTCATTAGCTGCAAGAAATCTAGTTCCTACTTGAAATCCATTAGCACCTAATGCTAATGCAGCCAACATTCCTCTAGAATCTCCTATACCACCAGCTGCTATAACAGGTATATTTACAGCATCTACAACCTGAGGAAGAAGTGCCATAGTTGTAAGTTCTCCTATGTGTCCACCAGCTTCACAACCTTCAGCAATTACCATATCTGCTCCACTTCGCTCCATTCGTTTTGCAAGCCCTGTTGAAGCTACTACTGGAATAACCTTAATATTATGATCTTTCCACATATTCATGTATTTACCTGGGTTTCCTGCACCTGTTGTAACAACCTTTACTCCTTCTTCACAAACAATCTTAGCAACCTCATCAGCATTATCACTAAGAAGCATTATGTTTACTCCAAAAGGTTTATCTGTAAGTTCTTTAGCTTTTCTTATTTCTAATCTAACATTTTCTGGAGAGTTATTTCCTGCCGCTATAATTCCAAGCCCTCCCGCATTTGATACGCTACTTGCTAATACGCTATCTGCAATCCAAGCCATAGCCCCTTGAATTATTGGGTATTGTATTCCTAAAGCTTCACATATATCTGATTTGAACATATATACCTCCTATGGTTAAGGTCAGATAGATAGCTATCTGACCTTTTGTTTTAATTAACTTTGCTTTCTATATAGCTTGAAATATCTTGAACATTTTTTATGTTTTCTATATCCTCATTTGGAATTTCAATATCAAACTCTTCTTCTAAACTCATAACAATTTCAAATATTTCTAGAGAATCTATTCCTAAATCATCTGTAAAACTTGCTTGTATATTTAGTTCCTCTACCTCTAAACCTAGTTCTTTTGCTATAACTTTTTTTACTCTTTCTAATACCATTTTTTATTCCTCCTATATACTTTTAATTATTTATTCCATTTTAACAGTGCACTACCATAGGTTAGTCCACCACCAAATCCTATAATTACTATGTTACTTCCTTGTTTAATTTGACCATTTTTATTTGCTTCATCTAAAGCTATTGGAATACTTGCACTAGATGTATTCCCCTTTTTGTCTAAATTTATAATGAATCTAGATAAAGGTATATCAATTTTCTTACTAACACTTTCTATCATTCTTATATTAGCTTGATGTGGAAGTATAAAATCTATATCATCCTTTTTTATATTGCTTTTTTCAATAATTCTATTAAATTCCTCTTCCATAACCTTAACAGCAAACTTATAAATATCTTTTCCATTCATCTGAATCTTATTATTATTTATAACTTCCTTGGTACATATATTCTCCATAGGAAGTATGTCACAAGTAAGTGATTCACCTTTAGATCCTACACTTTTACAGTTGATATAACTTATATACTCTTCAGAATCTTTTCCTATAACTACAGCTCCTGCTCCATCTCCAAATAATACACAAGTATTTCTATCTTCCCAATTTACGATTTTAGATAATACCTCTGCTCCAATTATTAAAGCTTTTGTAGCCCTACCCGTTTCTATATATCCCTTAGCTATATCTAGCGCAAATATAAACCCACTACATGCAGCATTTATATCAAAAGCCATAGCATTTACAGCACCTATTTCCTTTTGTACATTACATGCAACTGATGGAATTAAACTATCTGGTGAAACTGTAGCCACTAAAATTAAATCAATTTCTTTACCATCTACATTACTATCTTCTAAAGCCTTTAAAGCTGACTTTATTGCTAATTCTGAAGTATCTTCTCCAGTAGAAATTCTTCTTTCCGCAATTCCAGTTCTCTCTCTAATCCAGCTATCTGAAGTATCTACAATATTTTCTATATCTTTATTGTAAACTATATTAGATGGTGTATAAGAACCTGTTCCTAGTATTCTTGAACCAATCACATCTATTCTCCTTTACTTATTTTTTAAGATTGTATTTTGACTTAAAGAAGCTATTTACTTTCTCTAGAGATCTTATTAGCACTTCTTCCTCTTCATCTGTTAAACCTTTTATAGTTTCACTAATCATGTCCTGATGAAATTTTTCATGAACTCTATATGCTAACTTTCCTTTTCTAGTAAGAGCTATCATTACAGATCTTCTGTCTTCTTCTCCTCTTGTACGTTCTACATATCCTTTTTTTACAAGTTTCGTTATGGCTGTAGTTAAAGTACCTACTGTAATATTTAAATCATTTGCTACTTCCGTCATTGTTCTTGGATGATACATTCCTATAGCTTCAATAGTATGTATCTCTGTAACCGATAAATCTTTAAGTACTCCTTCTTGTAGAGCAGTTTGTTCAATCTCTAGAATATCATTAAATATAGTTACTAATAATTCATTTAATACGTATTTATTTGAATTTAAGGATTTCATTCTACTTTATTCTCCTTTTGTTTGACTTTCAAATAGTTTGATAATCAAAGTATATTACTAAAGAAAAACAAAGTCAATATATATTTTTTACTTTTATTTTTACAAATAATTTAACTTGTCACAATTTATTCATTTTTACCAAAAATAAAGTCTAGATAAATCTAGACTTTATTAAAAATTTAATATCCAATTATCCCTGTATATCCTAAAGGATCTATTGGAACTCCATCTACTCTTATCTCAAAATGTAGATGTGGACCTGTGCTATCTCCAGTATTACCAACTTCTGCTATAACTTGCCCTCTTAGAACCTGTTCACCTTCAGACACATTTAATTTGCTACAATGTGCATATACAGTCTGCAAGTTATCACTATGGTCGATTATTACTACTTTACCATAACCATCTGCTATCCCTGAAAAGCTCACTGTTCCATCTAATGCAGCTTGAATTTCAGTACCTGTATTAGCAGCCAAATCAATTCCCTTATGATAATATCCTTCTCTCTTCTCACCAAAAGTGGAAGTTAGTATACCTTTTATAGGTGTTGTTATTGAATTGTGTAAAAAAACCTCTCTATTTATTTGGGTATTCCCCCTACTAAGAGGCGTAAAAGCAACTTGCGAATTATTAGTCTTTTGTATATATTTAACCTGATTTTCTTTTGTAACTGTAAAGTTAATTAAACTGTTATCATTTGTATTATTGTATCCTATTATTTTATTAGAAATTTCACTTTCACTTAAAACATCTTCTTTATTACAAATTATTTTTTCATATACTATCTTATTATTTACAGCAATATCTTTAACATTATCTATATTACATGTATCTATATAGATATCTCTTACTTTATTAAGAGCATTGTTACCTGTAGCTTCATCAGCAACTATGCCAATTTCTACACCATCTGATTTCATAACTACTGCCTTTATTTTTTCATTCGCTTTTACATTTTCTTTTGCTTCTACCGGATTCATGGTAATCATAGTTAAAATACATAAGAGTGATACACATACTATGACTAATTCTCGTAGTATATTTTTCATCATTGTATTACCTCCCTACTACAATGATAATATACCCCATTGAAATTATTTTAAACATAATGTACAAAACAATAGTCAATTTTATTATTAATAAAATATTAATTTTATATACTAATATCTATACATTTATTAATTATTAAATTTTACTTTTAATAGGTTTACTATATGATATACTAAGGTTATAATATAATTCTTAATTGAAACTTATTCTAAAAGGTTATAAAAATAGAGCAATAAGATATAACTTATATAACAAATAAATAATTTATTTACTTATATATAATTATAACCTTAGTTTTCAACAAGAGTTTAATGTAATGCTATTACATTACGATAACATGGAAAGGTTGAGATTTTATGAGTACTTTTATGTTTAAAACCAAAAATTTAGATTATACTCCCGTAAGCAATGTGTTTATAGATAACTTCATGGCAAAGGCTAGAGGCGAGTATATAAAAGTTTATTTACTTGGTCTTAAATATTGTGTTAGTGGAGAAATCGGTGTAAACTCAACTCTTATAGCTTCAGCTCTATCCTTATTAGAAACTGACGTAATAAATGCTTGGAATTATTGGAATGACGAAGGTGTTATAAGATTAGTTCCCATAGATAATATGGGAAATTATAATATAGAATTCTTAGAACTAACTAAGGCTCCCGATAACGGAAAATCTGTGAATTTATTAAAAGAACTAGATAATTCTATGGTTAAAGATATGTTGCAAGATATAGAAAGATTATTAGCACGTCCACTTTCGCCCAAAGAAATGACTACTTATCTCGGATGGCAAAACGACTTTAATTTTTCTCCTGAAATTATACTTTTACTTATAGAATATTGTGTTTCTAAAGGAAAATCTGACTATAGATATATTGAGAAAATAGCTGTATCTTGGAGTGATAACAATATAACTAGTATAGACGAAGCACAAGACTTTATAAAAAAGCATGAGGATAAATGGATTAATATAAGAAAAATCTTAACTTATTTAGGTCTGAAAAATGGTGATGTTATGAAACCTCAAGAAGAGCTTTTGGAAAAATGGTTAAATGTATATAATTTTTCTTTAGAAATTATATATAAAGCTTGTGACATATGCTTTGAAAGACTAAATAGAGCCGACTTTAAATATATTGATGGTATACTTAATAGTTGGTTTAAAGACAAAATTAAAACTCTTCAAGATATTGAGTTAAAAGATAAGAAAAAAATTAATTTTAAACCTATTGTTAATGAAGTTTCAAATACCAATACAAAAAAAGGCAAAGGTAAATTTCATAGTTACGATCAAAGGACCTATGATTTTGAAGATTTAGAAAGAAAACTTTTAGGATGGGATAATAATGACTAATAAATATCATTTAGAAATTATGAAACTTTATGATAAAATAAAGGAAAATCAAAAAAATGCTTTAGAATTAAGAAAATCAGAAGTAAAAAAACGTGTTCCTGAAATAGATGATATTGAAAATCATATAGGGAAGCTATGTATTAAGGTTTCCCTAGCCGCCTTTCAGGATGCGCCTAATAGAGAACAACATTTAAAAGAACTAAAGGAAAATATAACTAATTTAAGAGTTAAAAAGACTGAGTTACTGGTATCAAACGGTTATCCTTTAGATTATCTAGATATTCATTATAATTGTAATAAATGTAATGATACTGGATTCATAGGATTACAAAAATGTAGTTGCTATAAACAAAAACTTAATAGTTTTTATTATAGAAATAGTGATTTATTCATAGTTTCTGATGATCATAATTTTGCTAATTTTAATATGGACTTCTATAGTGATAAAAGAAATGGCCGTGAAAAATATAGTCCAAAGGAAAATATGAAAAGCATTGTAAATCAATGTTTTAGATATATAGCAAACTTTGAGTCAACATCAGAAAATCTTCTTTTTTATGGTAATCCAGGCACTGGAAAAACCTTTTTATCTCACTGTATCGCAAAAGAATTAATAGATAATGGATATTTTATAGTATATAAGACTTCTGAAGAATTGATTAAAAACTTAAAAGATATAAGATTTAATAACAATTCAACTCTAGAAGATCACCTAATTAATTCTGATTTGCTTATAATAGATGACTTAGGTACCGAAGTATCCTCAGAATTTGCTATATCTGAGTTATTTAACCTACTGAATACAAAGCTTCTAAGAAATAAGAAAATGTTAATATCTAGTAACTTTTCTTTAGATGAATTATTATCTATCTATTCAGAACGTATTACATCTAGACTTTTTGGTAATTTTTCTTTGTTTAAGTTTTATGGTGATGATATAAGACTTCAAAAAAATTTAAATAGTAAAGCATCCTCTAAATAATTTCATTTGATCAAAGGCATCCTAACTTATACTTATATTAAGTTAGGATGTTTTTTTATTTAGAAGAATCATAAAGACCTCCCATCATTAAAAAATCTTCTGCCTTTTCATCTTCTAAGCCCATTTTATTATTTGAGTGTATAAAGGTAGATCTTATTATGGATGAATCTCCATACTTTTCTCTTATTTTATCTATTGTACTATCTAAGCTTCTTTGTTTATCTATTTTTTCATCATCAAATAAAGATTTTTGATATATACTATTATCACTCAACTTAGTTACTCTGACTCCTAATAATCTTATGGGTTCTCTACGCCACATCTCCTTAAATATTACTTTCACTAATTTAAAAATTTCTTCAGTCGAATCTGTTGGGGTTAAAAACTTTTTCTGATGAGAATAAGTTGTAAATATATTCGACTTTATTGATACAGCTACGATACCGCATAAAGACTTATTAGCTCTAAGTCTCTTAGCTACGCTTTCAGTAAGTGACAATAATACTTTTAAAGCTTCATCTGTACTTAATATATCCTTGCTTGTAGTAGTTGAATTTCCTATGCCTTTTACATCCACATAATTATCACAGTTTATGGGTGAATTATCTATTCCATTGGCATATTCATAAATTATATTTGCATAGCTCTTAAATATATTTCTTAAAATGCTCAAATTATAATTTGCTAAATCTCCAATTGTAAATATATTTAAATCTATAAGCTTTTTTTCTGCTGCTTTTCCAACCATAAATAAATCGCCTACTTTAAGTGGCCACATCTTTATTTTTATTTCTTCTTTAAATAATGTATGGATAGAATTCTTCTTAGAAAAATCACTAGCCATCTTAGCTAATAACTTATTATTTCCTATTCCTATATTTACTGTAAAACCCAAGTCTTCTTCTATTTTTCTTTTAATCTCCTTAGCCTTTTCCATGTAGTCATATTTAAAATGACTTGCTTCCATAAAAACTTCATCTATAGAATACCTTTCAATAAAATCAGAATATGGCTCTAACAATTTATACATATCATTACTAAACCTTGTATATAGTTTATGTTCTGGTGGATAAACTTTTAATTGAGGGTACTTTTTCAACGCGGCTACTATAGGTTCTCCGGTTATTATATTAAATTTCTTAGCTGGAATTGATTTTGCTAAAACTACTCCTCTTCTATCTTCTATACTTCCACCTATTATAGAAGGAATTTTTCTTATATCTATTTCACTTTCTCCACATCTTAATAAATTTATAGCTGTCCATGATAGAAATGCAGAGTTAACATCTATGTGAAATATTATTCTCTCGGACTTATTCTCCACAAATATCACATCCTCAAAATTAACTTATATTCTTATTTTAACGAACAAATATTCGTTTGTAAAGATATAATTATATACCTTTATGACAATAATTTATTTTAAATTAAAATATGCCCTTAATTTTTATGTATTTAATTATTTTTTACTTATGTATTAATTCAAAAAATAAAAAAAGACTCTGAATTAATTCAGAATCTTTGGAGCTGGCAATAGGAATCGAACCTACAACCTGCTGATTACAAATCAGCTGCTCTACCGTTGAGCCATGCCAGCATAAGTGGCGACCCAGAAGGGACTCGAACCCTCGACCTCCGGCGTGACAGGCCGGCACTCTAACCAACTGAGCCACTGGGCCACATTAAATTATGTGGTGGTCGCAACAGGGATCGAACCTGTGACCCCCTGCTTGTAAGGCAGGTGCTCTCCCAGCTGAGCTATGCGACCTAATATGGTGACTCCTAGGGGAATCGAACCCCTGTTACCACCGTGAAAGGGTGGTGTCTTGACCGCTTGACCAAGGAGCCATATGTTTTACATTTTATCAGATTTTCCATCTGATGTCAATACTTTTAAAAAGTATTTTGGCGACCCAGAAGGGACTCGAACCCTCGACCTCCGGCGTGACAGGCCGGCACTCTAACCAACTGAGCCACTGGGCCACATTAGATTATGTGGTGGTCGCAACAGGGATCGAACCTGTGACCCCCTGCTTGTAAGGCAGGTGCTCTCCCAGCTGAGCTATGCGACCTAGTATGGTGACTCCTAGGGGAATCGAACCCCTGTTACCACCGTGAAAGGGTGGTGTCTTGACCGCTTGACCAAGGAGCCATATGTCATTTTGCTTTTGTTTTGTGTTTGCCGGGTCATCCGACATTTATTATAATACAAAAATTTTAAACTTTTGTCAACAAAATTTTAAAAATAATTTTTTTTATTTTTTTCTCCAAAATTATATACAGAAAATATATTATTTATTAGATATATTATAATTTAATAATAAACTTATATTATAGTTTTAATATGTAGTATAATTCTATATACTATAGTTAATATATTAGTTAATATGTTATAAAATACATTTAAAGGCTTGAGGTGATTTTATTTTGTATCATGACTTAATTATTGTTGGTGGTGGATCTTGTGGCATAGTATCTGCAATTAAAGCAAAAGATTTAAGTATAGACGTATCTATAATAGATAGTAGCGATAGAGTAGGTAAAAAATTATTAATTACTGGTAATGGACGCTGTAATTTAACAAACGAAAAGTTATCCTTATCAAGATTTCATAGTGATAATAATAATTTTTTTAAAGATATTATTAATACCTATGATTTAGAATATACCCTTAACTTTTTTAAATCCATAGGAATATATACATGTACCTTAGATTCTGGAAAGATATACCCGTTATCTCTTCAAGCATCCTCCGTGTTAGATATTCTTAGAATGAATTTATCTGAAAGAAATATACCAACTTACATGAATGAAAAAGTTTTAAATATCATTAACACAAAGAAGGGTTACTTTGAAATTATTACTTCTTCAACTACATATACATGTAAAAAAGTTCTCTTATGTACTGGAGGAAAAAGTTATACTAAAACAGGATCTGATGGCTCTGGTCATAAACTAGCTAAAAACTTTGGCCATAGATTAATAAACTTAACACCTGGTATAGTTCAATTAAAACTAAACTATGATAGACTTAAGGCCATTTCTGGAGTGAAATTTGAAAGCTCTTGTAATATAGAAGTAAATGGTGAAACTAAAAAACAAGAATTTGGTGAAATCTTATTCACAGACTATGGTATATCAGGTCCTCCAATTCTACAGCTTAGTAGAATTGCTTCTAAAGGAATTATGAATAAGTCATCAGTTTTTATACATGTAAATTTACTTAATTCAGATTATGACCATATAGTAGATTTTTTTGAAACACACTTTGCAGTGTTTTCATATAGAAGTATTTCAGACAATCTAGTAGGAATTATAAATAAAAAACTTATTCCTATTATATTAAAAGAGTGTGGAATTACTGACATTCACATGCCTACATATTCCCTAGAGTATGAATATAGATTTAAACTTTATAAGCTTTTATGTGATTGGAAGTTTCAAGTTATTGATACCAACTCTTTTGAAAATGCTCAAGTTACCATCGGTGGAATAGATACTACAGAGGTAAACCCTATAACTTTAGAATCTACACTAACTCCAGGTCTATACTTTGGTGGTGAAATTTTAGATGTTGATGGTGATTGTGGTGGTTTTAATTTGCAATGGTGCTGGAGCTCCTCTAGCGCTGCTGTGAACGCCATTTATAATGTACTAAAGGATTAGGTTTACCTATTAACATAAGAGCTATATTCAAGGTAATTTGTGTGATTTTAAATATTACTTGAATTAATATAAAAAAATAAAACTGATAGGAAATAAATTTATTTCTTATCAGTTTTAAACTTTGAACTAATTTTTTGTAATCTTTAATGCAATGACGTACTTTTAAAGATCTGCGATTCTCATGGTTTGATCTCTCTTTGGACCTACTGATATTATAGATATCCTAACACCAGTGAATTCTTCTATTTTTCTTAAGTATATCTTTGCATTCTCTGGAAGGTCTTCATATTTTCTAGCATCTTTTATACTTTCATCCCATCCATCAAACTCTTCATACACAGGTTCACATTTTGCTAAATCTTCAAGGCTAGCTGGGAAGTAGTCTATTACTTTTCCATCTAACTTATATCCTACACAAACTTGTATTTTATCAAGCCCCGCTAGTGTGTCAATCTTAGTTACTCCAAAACTAGTTAATCCAGAAACTCTAGCAGCACTTTTTAATATAACAAGATCAAGCCAACCACATCTTCTACTTCTTCCTGTAGTAACTCCGTACTCAAATCCTTTTTCCCTTATCCAATCTCCCACTTCATTTTCTTGTTCTGTTGGAAAAGGTCCTTTTCCAACTCTAGTTGTATATCCTTTTACAATTCCTACAGCACTATCTATCATAGTTGGTCCTATACCAGCACCTGTACATATACCACCTGCTACGGTATTAGAAGATGTTACATATGGATATGAACCAAAATCTATATCCAGAAGTGTTCCTTGAGCTCCTTCAAATAACACATTTTTATTTGCTTTTATGCTATCAAAAACTCTAACTGATGCATCATCTACAAACGGCTTCATTCTCTTACCATATTCTAAATAGGCCTCGAAAACCTCATCAAAGCTTAGGGCTTCTCCACCATAAATTTTAACTATTAAATCATTTTTAGCTGGAAGATATTCTTGTAATTTTTCTTTTAATACTTCTGGTTTAATAAGATCACAAACCCTTATTCCACATCTCTCAACTTTGTCAGTATAACAAGGTCCTATTCCTTTTTTAGTAGTACCTATATCGTTTTTTCCTCTAGCTTCTTCCTTAAGAGCATCTAATACTTTATGATAAGGCATTATAACTTGAGCTCTGTCACTTATTATTAATCTCTCTGGTGTTATATTTTCTCCTAATCCCTTTAAATAATCCATTTCTGTAAATAGAGCCTCTGGGTCTACAACCACTCCATTGCCTATTACATTAAGTTTGTCTTTATAAAGTATTCCTGATGGGATTAAATGTAATTTATACTCCTTTTCTCCCACTACTACAGTATGACCTGCATTATTTCCTCCTTGGAATCTAACAACTACATCTGCACTTTCTGCAAGATAATCAGTCATTTTACCCTTTCCTTCGTCTCCCCATTGAGCTCCTAATACCACAAATGATGACATATTCTACATCTCCTTTTTTACTCATTAGTAAAATTTATTATAAATTAAACTAGCTTACTATATTTCTCCTCTAATATTCTAGCAACATAAACACCACTAGCAGATGCTTGTGATAGTGAATGTGTAACTCCAGATCCATCTCCTAATACATAAAGGCTTTTTACTTTTGTCTCTAAGTTATTATCCACTTCTATATTAGAATTATAAAACTTAACTTCTACACCATATAACAATGTATCTTCATTAGCTGTTCCTGGTGCTATATTATCTAGAGCATATATCATTTCTATTATAGCATCTAGTTGACGCTTTGGTATAACTAAGCTTAAATCTCCCGGTGTAGCTTTTAAAGTTGAAATAGTAAAACTTTTACTCATTCTATGATCATTAGTTCTTCTCCCCTGTACTAAATCTCCAAATCTTTGAACTAATACTCCGCCACCTAACATATTGCTAAGTTTTGCTATAGATTCACCATATTCATTACTATTTTTAAATGGCTCTGTAAAATTATTAGTAACTAATAATGCAAAGTTTGTGTTTTCTGTATGAAGTTCTGGATTTGAATAGCTATGTCCATTTACTGTTACTATTCCATTTGTATTTTCACTAACTACCTCACCATGTGGGTTCATGCAAAATGTTCTGACTAAATCTCCATACTTCTTAGTTCTATATACAACTTTACTTTCATATACTTTATCTGTTATGTGTTCAAAAATAGCTGCAGGTAGTTCAACTCTAACACCTATATCTACTCTATTACTTCTACTTTCTATACCTAGCTTAGTACAAACCTTAGATATCCATTTAGATCCTGATCTTCCTGTGGCAACTATTATATCTTTGCATCTAAATTCTTCATCCTCAGTTTTTACTATAAATTCTTTACCGTGCTTTTCTATATCCACAACTTCAGTATTAAACTTCATCTCTATATTATCTTTTATCTTATTATATAAATTACCTAGTATTTTTACATTTCTATCTGTACCAAGATGTCTAACTTTAGCATCTAAAAGATGTAAATCATGTTTTAGTGCCTCAGTCTTTAGCGTACTATCCGCAGTTGAATATAACTTCGCATCACTTCCACCATGATCACATAAAACCTTATCTACATAATACATAAGATCTAAAGCTTCTTGCCTACCCACATATTTATATAAATCTCCACCAAAGTTATTAGTTATATTATACTTACCATCTGAAAGACTCCCAGCACCACCATAACCATTCATAATGTCACAAGATTTACAATGAATGCAAGCTTTTATCTTTTTCCCATCTATGGGACATTTTCTTTTTTCTAGACTATTTCCCTTTTCTATCATTAGTACTTTAGCCTTTGAGCCTAAAGCTGTTAATTCATAGGCTGCGAAAACACCACTAGCTCCTGCACCAACAATTATAATATCATAATTTTTATACATGTTAATCACCCCATAAATATATTAACAAAGAGATGTAGTATTTTCAATAAAAAATACGAATATTTTATATAGTACATTTAAAATTCTTCGTAAATATATTTCTTTAGAAATTTATTTTTCCCAATATTTATTTACTCTATCCTAACATAGAGTGCTTTTATTATTTCTTTATAATGAACTTTAAATCTCCTAAAATATATTATATAAATGGCTTTATACAATATATTTTGTTAATGTAATATATATAATTAGCTTTTTATTATAATTAAATTTATTATAATATTATCTTAAATCATAAAAAGTGTAACATATCCTATAAGAATATATTACACTTTTTATATTTATATTATTCGTATTTATATGAATGATTTGTATATACTTATTCCATCTAAACTATATATTTTTTCAGAGAATTCACCTGGATTTAAATCCTTAGTAGCTTTACGCATATCATACATTCTAGCATCTAATACATCTAAATGATGTAACATTTCTGCTTCTGGTATCATAGGTTTCTTAGGACTTCCATACTCCGGCTCATAGTGATGTGTTAATATCATATGTTGTAATAACATAACTATTTCTTTATCTGCTTTGACTTCCATTGCAGCATCTTCAATTAAACCAATTCCTTGTATTATGTGTCCAAGTAACTGGCCTTCCGTACTATATTTAGATACTATTCCTAGCTCACTAGATTCCATCTCCATTATTTTAGCTATATCATGAAGAATTATACCTGAATACAATAAATCTTTATTTAGATAATCATATATATCTAATAATTTTTCTGCTGCATTTAACATAGTGGTTATATGATATAAAAGACCACCTTTAATTGCGTGATGATTGGATTTAGCAGCTGGATAATGCATTAACTTGTAACTTAATTTACCGATAATATTTTCTGTAATATGTTTTATATCTTTATTTTCTATTTTCTCTATATAATCTAATAGAGTTTCAAACATATCTTCAGACTTATAAGGAGCAACTAGTATAAATTCATCTATATTAACATTATCTTCTTCTGTAGCTGGTCTAATTTTCTCTATCTTTAACTGTAATTTCCCTCTATATTCATTAACTACAGCTCTTACTTTTACAAGTATATTATCCTTTATTGAAGCTTCAATATTTTCATTACATTCCCATAGCTTTGCATTTATTTCTCCAGTTGAATCTATTAACATAAGATCTAAATATTTATTCGTAGTACTATTGTTAGTTATTTTACATTCTGCATTTTTTACTAAGAAAAAACTTTCAATTCTATCCCCTTTATTAAACTCACCAATTTTCTTATTTTCCATAACTGTTCTCCTTAATCTTTACTTCGTGTACTATATAAGATGAATATTATCAAATCTATTAAAATTATTCAATAATACTTAAAAAAGATATGTTTTACCACATCTTTTTAATTTTGATCTATGGACTTTTTTCTTTTAACAATTCTACCATATTCATCTGTAAAATTATTTATTATTATAGATACTAAATCTACTATAATCCATATGCCAAAACCACCTAGTGTAAGTAACATTAATATTGCAGTTCCTGCTTTTCCAACATAAAATCTATGGAAACCTATAAAACCTAAAAGTATACAAAACACTAATGTTGCTCCCCAACTTTTTTCACTACAGTCTTTCTCCTTAGATTCTAATATAGACCCTTTATCTTTGTCACCATAAAACTCTTTAGTCTTAATTATTTTTACTTCTTCATTGGTGTTACTAGTATCTCTTATATCTTTCACAATTCCATTATTATACAGACTTACAATGTCATCTTGATGTTCCTCTGTTATAGTAATATCATCTAATTCCGAATGCTTGTGAAAATATGTCTCTTTTCCATTGTTAAACTTATCATCTATTAATTTATTGTTCTTCATCTCATTTACCATGAGTAATCTCACCTCACATAAAGTATAGCTAATATATCTTTATGTAATAAGGCTTTAGTATATGCAATAAATATAAATCATATATAATTATACTTTATTACTAATTTCTACGAAATCTATTTAAATTACTCTGGATGAACTAAGTCTAAGTTTCCAAATTTACTATATTTACCTATCCATGCTAAATTTACGGTTCCTACTTCACCATTTCTATGTTTAGCTAATATACATTCCGCTATGTTCTCATCTTCTTTTTCTTTGCTATAATAAAATTCTCTATATAAGAACATAACTATATCTGCATCCTGCTCAATAGAACCTGATTCTCTTAAATCTGATAACATAGGACGATGGTCTGCCCTTTGTTCTGGTGCACGGGATAATTGAGATAATGCAATTACTGGACATTTCATTTCTTTAGCTAAAGCTTTTATACTTCTTGATATTTCTGATACTTCCTGTTGTCTATTATCAGAATTGCTTCCTGACATTAATTGAAGATAGTCTATGATAATTAAATCTATTCCATGCTCTATTTTAAGTCTTCTACATTTAGACCTCATCTCCATGACAGAAATACCTGCAGTATCATCTATATATATTCCCGCAGATGCAAGTGGTCCTGAAGCCCTTGCTATATTCTCCCAATCTCTATCGTCTAAATCTCCATTTCTAAGCTTAACCATATCTACATTAGCCTCTGCACAAAGGAGCTTATATGCTAATTGCTCCTTACTCATTTCTAATGAGAATATTGCAACTTTCCTACCATCTCTAATAGCTGCATTTTGGGCTATATTAAGACAAAATGTAGTTTTTCCCATAGATGGTCTAGCTGCTATTAGAACCATATCTCCGCTCTGAAACCCTGAAGTTTTTGCATCTAAATCTTTAAATCCACTAGCTACTCCATTTACTTGACCTTTATTATTAAAAATCTTTTCTATCTCTAAAAATCCTCTTTCCAATACAGTACTCATAGGTTCAAAATCACTAGTACTTCGTTTTTCAGATATATTAAATATATTTTTTTCTGCCAAGTCTATTACTGATTCTACATCATCTTGTTTATTATAGCTATTTTCAATTATTTCCGTTGAGCTTCTAATTAGCCTTCTAAGGGTTGATTTATCTTCAACAATTTTTATATAAGAAGATAAATTAGCTGTAGAAGGTACTGAGGTGCTTATCTCCATAATATATGTTACCCCTCCAGCTTGCTCAAGCATATCATTAGATTTTAGATAGTCTACCAAGGTTATCATATCTACAGGTATATCTTTATTATATAAATCTCTAATAGCCTTAAAAATAGTCTTATGAGCATCTTTATAGAAATCTTCAGCTGAAAGAACCTCTGCAGCTTGTGCAATAGCATTCTTATCTATTAACATAGACCCTACTACTGACTGCTCAGCTTCTATATTTTGTGGCATAGTTCTAAGTGAGTCACTCATATTATTACCTCCTGCGATATATTAAAAGAAAACTCCTATATGTACTCTCAAGGAATAAATAATGTAGAAAACATTATTTATTATAAAATCCTTCTCTTTAATTATAATGTAGTTATAAAAAAATCCAAACATTTATTTATAAAATTAAATTAAAACCCTGCATAATCATATTACAGGGTTTTAATAATCAAAGTATCTAAAATACTAACTCTAGTAGTTCTTCTATTGTTGATACAGCTGTAACTTCTATATTTTTAATATTAGATGGAACATCCTTCAAGTTATCTTTTGGTATTATTACCTGCCTTATACCTTTTCTTTTTGCTCCATATATTTTTTCAAACACTCCTCCTACTGGTTTTATCTTACCTCTTATTGATATTTCACCAGTAATTGCAATATCCTGTCTTATTGGTTTTTCTAAAATGGCACTTATAATACATGTTGTTATAGCTGCACCTGCTGATGGTCCATCAATTTTTCCACCACCAATAACATTTACATGAACATCATAATCTCTGATTTCCTTATCAGTAATCTTTCTTATAACAGAGGCTGCATTAAAAACAGAATCTTTTGCCATAGATCCAGCAGTATCATTAAATCTAATAGTTCCTTTACCTTTTTCCCTAGCCTCAAAACTTGAACATTCTATTTCTATAGTTGACCCCAAGAATCCAGATACTCCAAGACCAAAAATCTGTCCAACTTCCTTAGAATCTAAATCACTAATATCTTCATATGGTCTTAATCTATTATTAGATGCTACTTCATTAAAATCAGAAATAGTTATAACCACATCATTTCTCTCTTCATTATTTAATAATACATATCCATATACATCTGCAAGTATATTTACAGCTTTTCTACCTTCTATAGTATATCTGCTTATCTCTTTTGCTAAACCATCCTCTAATTTAATATTTAACTTTTTAGCTGCATTTAATACAACTTTTTCTATATCTACAGAAGATAGTGGTTCAAAATAAACTTCAGTACACCTTGATCTTAATGCTGGATTAATCTCACTTGGCTCTCTAGTAGTAGCACCTATTAGAACGAAATCAGCTGGAGCACCATTGTCAAATAAATACTTAATATATTTAGGTGTACTTTCATCATCTGGATCATAATATGATGATGAAAACTCAACTCTTTTATCTTCTAAAACTTTTAATAATTTATTTTGAAGAGTATAATCTAATTCACCTATTTCGTCTATAAATAAAACTCCTCCATGTGCTTCTGTAACTAGTCCCGTCTTTGGTTCTGGAGTACCACTTTCAGCTAAATCTCTCTTTGAACCTTGATATATAGGATCATGTACTGAACCTAATAAAGGATTTGATATCTCTCTTGGATCCCATCTTAATGTGGTTCCATCTACTTCTACAAACTTTGCATCCTTATCATATGGCGTATGCTTTAATTTCTTAACTTCTTCAAGCGCAATCCTAGCTGCTGTAGTCTTACCCACTCCTGGTGGTCCGTATAAAATTATATGTTGTGGATATGGAGATGCCATCTTAGATATTAAAGATTTAATAGCTCTCTCTTGCCCAATTATTTCTGAAAAACTATCAGGTCTAAGCATACTCATAATGTTTTGAGTTAAATGCTTTGAATCTAAACATTCAAACTCTGCATATTTCTTTAATGTCTTACTATTCTCTGGTCCTCTTTGTTTCTTTATGATTCCTAGTCTTACCTCATCTATATACTTGTCCTGTTTTTCTATAATTTGCTTTTCCACTTCTGCATCTAATTTATTTTGTACATATCTTTTAGCTAGAAGTTCACTTATTTCTAGGCTAGTTTCTTTTAAAACTTCTTCTATATTATTATCACTTGGTGGAACACTAATTCCTTTTCCATTAGTAACTATTTTATTTATAGCATAAAGTTTTCTATACATATCTTTACTATTTAAATGCTTTTGAACCTTAAACTTTACTGCTCTACCTCTAATAGTGCCTTCATCTAAAAGCTTGTACATAACTTCTTCTAAAACTTCTATTTCTACTTCCATAGTTAATTCTTCTTCTAAGCTAAAATTATTTATTTTATCAACTGAATTTATATTCAAAATTATTAGCATAGAAGGACTTTTATACCTTCTATGCTTTCCTCCCCTCGGTTTTTAAAATCTATTGTTGTTCTTTTATAATAACCTTTATTTTAGTTGATATCTCAGGATATAGTTTTACTTCTACATCATATAATCCCATAGTTTTAATAGTATTAACTACTATTTTTTTCTTATCTATTGTTATATTTAATTGTTTTTCCATTTCCTGAGAAATATCTTTTGTGGTTATAGCTCCAAATAATCTACCATTGTCTCCTGACTTAGCATAGATAATCACTTCTTTATCCTTAAGTTCATTTGCAACTTTTTGAGCTTCCTCTATTTCAGCTAATTTCTTCTTTCTATCAGCTTCATTTTTCTTATTTAAAATATGCATGTTAACATCATTTGCCTCTTGTGCCAACTTCTTAGGAAACAAGAAATTTCTTGCATATCCATCGGAAGCATTAACAACCTCTCCTTTTTTTCCAACTGATTTTACATCTTGTAATAAAATAACTTTCATTATTATTCACCCTTCCTTAAGTATTTTTCTATAGCATCATTTAATAATTCTTCTGCCTCATCTTGATTAGAATCTTTAATTCTAGCAGCTGCCATTGTTAAATGTCCTCCACCACCTAAATATTCCAATATTACCTGAACATTTATTTCACCTAAGGATCTTCCACTTATATAAGTGCCCTCCTCTATTTTAGCAATAACAAAGGATGCTTGAATACCTGTAATATTTAGCAATTCATCCGCTGCTTGTGCTGGTAATACAGAATTTGATATTTCTGGTGGACATTTCGCTACAGCTATTCCACTTTTAACCTTTGCAGTTTTTATTATATCTGCTCTTGTTATGTAAATATCTAAAGCTTCACTAAAAATTCTTTTTACATCTACAGTATCAGCACCTAGCCTTCGTAAAAATGCTGCTGCTTCAAAGGTTCTAACTCCAGTTTTAAAACAGAAATTTTTAGTATCTAGACAAATACCTGCTAATAGAGCTACCGCTTCTACTTCTCTCAATTTTGGTTTTTCAACCATATACTGAATTAATTCTGTTATTAATTCTGATGTTGATGATGCATAGGTTTCCACATAACTTAACATTGTACCTTGTATAAAGTCTTTTGTTTTCCTGTGATGATCTATAATCACTATTCTACTGAAGTAATCTACTACCTCCATAGAAAGTACGTAACTTTCATTATGAACATCAACTAATATTAATAAACTTTTATCATTTTTTATATTTTTAACTGCATTTATATTTATAAATGTATCTTTATAGTTATCATCATCATCTAATCTGTCCAACATATACTGCACAGCATCATGAGGATCATCCATAACTATATAACATTCCTTATTTAAAGAACGTATGGTGCTATACATTCCTATTGCTGCTCCCAAGCAATCCATATCTGGATTGTGATGTCCCATTATAATTACATTGCTACTTTCATTTATCAGTTCTAAAAGTGCATGACCAATTACCCTAGCTCTAACCTTAGTCCTTTTTTCGACTTCTTTAGTTTTTCCACCATAAAAAGATACTTTTTCAAAGCTCTTGACTACACATTGATCTCCACCTCTTCCAAGAGCCAAATCCTTTGCTATAGTGGCAAATTCATGATTTTGAGCTGGATTTTCTCCACCTCTACCCACTCCAATGCTTAGAGTAACTGTAAGTTTATTCCCACTGCTTACTTCTCTAATTATATCTAGTATATCAAATTTTTTATTCATCTCAGTTTCTATATTAGCATCTTTAGTTGTTAATACATATTTATTTGATGAATATTTTCTTATTAACGCTTTTAGGCTATTAGCATAGTTATTTATAGTTCTATCTATGTCTGCTATAAGCTGTGGTCTTAAATCTTCTTCTGTAGTCTTAATAACCTCATCAAGATTATCTACCTCTATGAGCATTACACTTTCTTTAGCATTATTAATTTGATTTATCAAATTAACATTATCTGTAATATCATCAAAAGAAATTACTATAAGATTATTATCTTCATTAATCTCATAATCCTGAATAATACTTATATAAATATCATAAATTCTATCCTTAAAAACAACATTTTTATACTCTGACCTTTTTCCTTCTAATGCTAATTTTATATTGAACTCTTTAATTATTTCTTTTATATTTTTACCTACTATATCATTATTTTCTAATCTTAAAGCTAAACTTTCGTTAAACCATATTACCTCTCCATTTTCTAATAAAAACATAGTTGGAAAATGCACCTTAGAAAATGCCGTAGACTTAACAGTATCAACCTTGTGTATTATATTTTCAATTTTGTTAGAAAAATTATCTTTCTTGCTATTATCAAATATAATATACAAAAGAGCGGCTGCATATATTAGAAGTAGTATATTTGAAATAATTAACATATCCTTTATAAAAAATACTAATAATAATATAACTAAAATAGTTATAACTATTTTACTTTTTATAAAATTAAATAGCATTTCTTTAAAATTCTCTTTACTCATATATTACGCCTTTCTGATTCTATATGGATCCAGCTTTCTAAAATCTAACATCATTTCTACAAAACCTACTATTCCTAAAATTTTAGATGATCCTATTATAAACAAAAGAATTACTAAAAGTATTCTCATTGCCTTAGGCATTCCTAGTTTCTTTCTAAAATAATAATCAGTTACAGCTGCTCCGTTCACAGCTAATATCATAATTGTTAACATTAAAATAGCATTATATAAAAATAAGCTACCTGTAATCCCCCTACTTCCAACTATTGCACATATGCTAATAACAGCAATTAATGCAGCTCCAACCAGATTAGATACATAAAACTCTGAAAACCTTAAATATTTTATTTCTTTATATTTAAGTTTTCTAAATATCAAATGTGTAAATAATATGGTTGAATATGCTTGTATAAAAGAAGCTATAAATAATACAGTTGGTATCAACATAGCTAAAAGCTCAACTGTAAAGATAGATTCTATTTGTTCAAACATTTGTAGTTGAGTAGCATTCATACCCATATTGCTATAAATTTCTTTAGTTTGAGTTATATATTCCTTAAATTCATGCATATATGTATTCAGTTTATCATTAATAAATTGAATTACACCTATATTGCTAACAAGCCTACTAGTTAACCATACCTCAACAAGCATTGATATTATACATGCAATAATCAGGGCGATTAATATATTATATGTTTTCTTTTGATTTTTTAAGCAGTAACCTAAGACTACACCTATTATCCCATAAGACATACCTGAAATTATAGCCAAAATAGGATTGAGAAATATAGCTACTAATATTGTGCTTATTAATGCAGCTCCTATTGAATACTTCATTCCATTCCTATAGTAAATAAGAGCTACCAAAATCGGCAACAATATTAACCCTATTATATAAAATAATAAAATGTATGATGCACTAATGCTTATTATAGTTATAATACCTGCCATCAACGCAGCTTCTATTAAACTCTTTGTATTAATCTTTTGTTCCATAACATCCTCCTTCTAATTCCTTTCTCTTATATGGTCATAAAGCTTACTAAGCTCTTTTCCATTTTTCTCAAGAGGATCACCTTCTACTATACCAACCTTTAATTTTTTCTTCATAGTTTCATCAATTGCTAAATGAGAATATCCTAATTTTTCCGCTAAAATATATAATATTATTATTGCTCCTGATATACAATCTAAAATTGCATCTTGTGCTATATTACTCCCTTTACTTAATAATTTAAAAAAATCACCTACAATACAAACTAATTCTGCCTTTAGTCCTTCTATTATCTTTATATTGGACATAATATTAAACTCTTCTCGTCTCATAAGAATCATCCTTTCTTTAGGCTATAAGTCTATTGTAAATTTTTTTTAATATTTATGCAACATGATTATAGGTATATTTACCTTTATTTCACAGTTATTCTGAGATTAAAATAAAAAACTAGTGAATAACAACGATTCACTAGTTTTTATTAATTATATGTTTGTTTTACCAAATAAATTATTACTATTCAGTTGTGAATGGTAATAATGCTATGTTTCTAGCTCTCTTAATAGCTACAGTTAGCATTCTTTGGTGTTTAGCACAGTTTCCAGAAATTCTTCTTGGTAATATTTTACCCTTTTCTGTAACGTACTTTCTTAATTTATTGATATCTTTATAATCTATAGAAGTTGCTTTATCCATACAAAAAGCACATACTTTTCTCTTAGCTCTTTTTCTATTTCCGCCTTTTCTTCTATCATTCTTATCGTTTCTATCATAAGCCATTGCTCTTACCTCCTTACCTAATTATTAAAATGGCATATCCTCACCATCATCAATCGGAGTCATATCTCCTCCACCAAAGTAATCTGTTGGTATTGATGAATCATTGTGAGAAACAGCTCCAGTATTCATTCCTGATGTTTTATTGCCACCCCATTCAAGGAAACTTACTTCATCAGCTACTACTTCAGTAACATATCTTCTTCCACCGTCTTTAGCTTCATAAGAACGAGTTTCAATTCTACCAGCTACACTTAAAAGTTTACCTTTACTCATGTAATTAGCAGTACTTTCAGCCTGTTTACCCCATACTACTACAGGTATAAAGTCAGCATCCGGTTGACCTTCCTTCTTAAATCTTCTATTAACTGCAATTGTAAATGTGGCTACAGCTGTACCTGTACCTGGAGTAAATTTTAACTCTGGGTCTTTGGTTAATCTTCCGATTAAAACAACCTTATTCATTCATACCACCTACTTGCTTTCTGGATTGATTATAATATGTCTTATAACACCATCTGTAATTCTGAATACTCTGTCTAATTCTTTAGGTAATTCAGCGTCAGCTTTGAAGTTGATTAATGTGTATACACCCTCGTTAACTTTAGCGATTTCATAAGCTAGCTTTCTTCTACCCCAAACGTCAACGCTTTCAACTTCTCCACCATTGTTCTCTATTACACCTTTAAATTTTTCAACGTTAGCTTTAACAGCCTCCTCGTCTAATGATGGGTGTAATATGAATATAGTTTCATATGCTCTCATTAGTTTCACCTCCTCCCCCCGGACTAACGGCTGTGATTTTCACAGCAGGGATTACATCATCAAATTATATCATAGTAAAACTATCAAGTCAATATTGTTATCTTATTTTCCCTCATTCTTAAGAATTTTCTTTACACTCTTTTCAAATTTACTTCTAGGAATCATAACAATTCTATCACATCCGGTGCATCTAATTTTTATATCTGCACCCATTCTAATTATTTCCCACTTATTACTACCACATGGATGTGTTTTTTTAGTTTCTACAATATCATTTAATTCAAATTCTTTCATATTCTTCTCCTATATCATTGTTTCCAAATATTTATATCAATAAACTATATTGTTTTATATTTATTTTTTACCATCTCATATTATGTTAGTCAATATTTAACTCTATTAACTTACTATCAGTAAATTGATAAATAGTTTTGAACTCCATCTTTTTATCTTTTATTATCTCTTTTAAGCTATCTACAATACCAATATCCGCCTTTAAGCTTATTCCACAACTTTTAGTTATATATGTTGGTGTTGGCATCATAGTAACCTTAAGCTTTTCGTTAATACATACTGATTCAGCTTTCATGGCTTCATGAGTATTATTAAAAGTTACAATTAAAAATTCTTTCATTTCGTATATCTCCTAGCACTATTTCTTATAACTTTATAGTTTTTCCTTTATTCATTATTTCAATTATTGCATACATATTACTAATTTCTCCAACTGCAAGATTTTCCTTTAATCCATAAAAATCTAAACAAAGACCACAACTTTGTACATTTACACCTCTCTCTACTAATCTTTTTAAACTATCAAGGGTAAGTGCTCCTTCAACTACTAACTTTACCCCTGCATTTAAGAATACTAAATTGGTTGGTATAACTTCAGCCTCCGAAAGTGCAAATAAATAACTCTTTATAAGAGCTGTTCCAAGTTCATCATCTCCATTTCCCAATTTATCTGAACCTATAACAATAGTAAAAGTCTCTTCTTTTTCTTTAGAACTTTTTAGATTTAATTCTTCTACTGTAACTTCGCCCTTTGTAATTGTTATATAGTATATATTGCCTTCTCTTTCTTCTATTTCATAATTAAATCCATTTCCTTGAGCAAATTTAACCACATTATTTTTGGCAACCTCATTATCTACAACAGTTACTCCTATACCACTTTCTAAAGCATCAAAATATTTTTTTGTATTTACTACTGGAATTGGGCAATTTAATCCTCTACAGTCAATCTCATTTCTAATATTTTCCATAACATTTTCCCCCTATTAAATACTATTTGATATAATATTTAGTTAATATCTATTAATTAATATGTTCTATTTAATATAATAATATGATATTGTATATATTTACTATAGTGT
>NZ_JBQHQR010000015.1:0-114861 GCF_052067195.1 Clostridium sulfidigenes
GTGTGGGAGGGTAGGTTGTTGCCAGGTCAATGTTCCGCGATAGCTCAACGGTGGAGCACTCGGCTGTTAACCGATAGGTTGGAGGTTCGAATCCTCTTCGCGGAGCCATTTTTAGTCTTACAAAGTAAGGCTTTTTTTATTTTTCGATAATATATTTGAAAAGTATGCAACATAGCTATTAATTAAATATTAGCTATGTCGCATACTTTTAATATTAGCTACCTTCATGTTCGGTAGATATCATTAATTTATCGTTATTTGATTTTATTATAATGTTGCCATTTATATCAGTCCTAAGTATTTTAGAATTTAGATTTTCCAATGCTTTTAAAGTATTTTTATGAGGATGACCAAAATCATTTCCCATGCCACAACTTATTACAGCTATTCTAGGGTTTACTTTAGATAGAAATCCTTTGGAAGATGAAGTCTTACTTCCATGGTGTGCTACTTTTAATACAGTAGATTCTAAAGATTTTTTACTAGCTAATAAAATATTTTCAACTTCTTCTTCCATATCTCCAGTAAACAAAAATGAGGTATTTTTATTTATATATTTTATTACTATAGAATGATTGTTTAAATTATCATCGGAGATATCACCAGTCCATAGAAAATCTATATAATTATCCTTTGAAAGTTGAATTTTAAGATTGTCATTAATAGTTTTAATTGTAAGGTCTTTACTTTTAAGTGCGTTTACTAAGTTAGAAAAATTCTTATCTGTGGTTAAAACTTTAGGCATAATAAACTCTTCTATATAAAATTTATTAACTATATCATCCATAGAACCAATATGATCTTCGTGAGGATGAGATGCAATAAGGTAATCTAATTTTTTAATTTTATATTTTTTAAGATAAGAAATTAAAGTGTCTTTAGCGGTATTTGGTCCACTATCTATTAAAATATTAAAATTATTATTCTCAATAAGAATAGAATCTCCTTGGCCAACATTTATAAAATGTATCCTAGTTTCTGAATCCTTCAATTTAGTATTAATACTATTTTTGCTAGTATAACCTAGTAAGAAAAAGGAGACAAAAAATATTATAGATAATATAAATAGAGTTCTATTACTTTTATAAAATTTTTTCATAAGACCTCCTTAAGTAGTACATGTAATATATAAAGTATTGACAAAATTTCAATATATACTTCACCAGAATACATATTATTGATATAATTAAATGTAAACATTAAAAAAGGACGTGAATTAGTTGAGAAAATTAAGATTTGGAATAAAATTTTCTTTTAAAATGCTTGAAATTGCCATTAAAAGAATTACATATTCAATATGCAAAAATAAATTAACAGAAGAAAAAAGGGAAGAATACTTATATAATTTAGAGAAGGACTGGGCTGCTGCTACAATTAAATATTCTGAATTAAAAGTTCATGTTGTAGGTAGTGAAAACTTATTAAATCAAACATGTGTTTATGTTTCAAATCACCAAAGTATGCTAGATATACCTGTAATAATGATGAATATAAAAGATACTGCAGGAGCTGTGGCTAAAATTGAAATGAAGAAAGTACCGGTTATATCCTATTGGATGAAGGAATTAGGATGTGTATTTTTAGATAGAGAAAATGGACGGGAAGGTTTAAAGGCAATCCTTCAAGCTATAGAAATAATAAAAAGTGGCAGATCTATGCTTATATTTCCAGAAGGTACAAGGAATAGAGACAAGGGTGTAGGTGATTTTAAAAAGGGAAGCCTAAAACTTGCAGTTAAGGCTAATGTACCAGTGATACCAATTACGGTAAATGGAACCTATAAGGGGTTAGAGGGAGAGCCAGAAGATTTAAGAGCTCAAATTATTTTCCATAAACCAATTTATATGGAGAACTTGAGTAAAGAGGAAAAAGCTAATTTATCTGAGATATGTAGAGAGATAATAGCAAGACCACAAGATGAGAATATATAAAATATAAACAAAAAGCTTCAAAGAAAATTTCTTTGAAGCTTTTCTATTAAGCTAAATTTAGTCTATGGTTAATACTATGGATTTAAGTCTAGTCATAGCTTCAATACTATATTTTATACCTTGAGTACCCATACCTGAAGCTTTAACACCAGAGAATGGGAAGTGATCTGGTCCTCTTTCAGACTTATTATTTATTTGAACAGCCCCCACCTCTAATTTGTTAGCTACATAGAAGGCATCATTAATATTTCTAGTAAATACACTGGATTGAAGTCCATATTGAGACTTATTAGCAATTTCAATTGCTTCATCTTTATCCTTTACTCTAATTATAGGTAGTACAGGACCAAAAGGTTCTTCCCATGCAATACGCATATCACTAGTTACCATATCAAAAAGAGTTGGGTGTAGTAAGTTACCCTCTCGCTTATTACCATATAGCAATTTTGCACCTTTACTTAAGGCATCTTGAATAAGCTCTTCAACAAAATCAGCAGATTTTTTATCAATTAAAGGAGTGATTTTAGCTCCAGATTCAGGAGTACCGATGGTAAGTTTTTTTACTTGTTCCAAGATTTTAGAGGATAATTCATCGGCAACATCTTCTGTAACTAATACACGTTTAATAGCTGTACATCTTTGGCCAGAATAACTATATGCACCTGAAACAATTTCTCTAGCTGTATCATCTAAATCAGCATCTTTTAGTACAATGGCAGCATCCTTTCCACCAAGTTCCATAATCATAGGTACCATACCAGCAATTTTAGCTATATGTTTGCCTACTTCTGTAGAACCTGTAAAATTGATAAAGTTTATATTGTCGTTAGTAACCAGATAGTCACCTATTTCAGAAGATTTACCAGTAACAGAATTTATTACTCCATCAGGAACACCTGCTTCTTGAAATATCCTAATAAGATGAAGAGCACTTACAGCACCCTGTGTTGGAGGTTTAAGAATAACACTGTTACCACCAACTAATGCAGGAGCAATCTTGGAAGCTGATAGGTTAATTGGATAGTTAAAAGGTGATATAGCAAGGACTAAGCCTATAGGTACTCTTTGAACTAGACTCATCTTATTTTTTTTAAATCCTGGGAAAGTATCAGCAGCTATTGTTTCTCCTTCTAGATTTTTACCAGCATCTGCAGTAAATCTTATAAAATCTGCAGTACGCTTTACTTCAGAAATAGAGGAATTAATATCTTTGCCTATTTCCATCATAAGAACTTTAGATAATTCATCACAATTTTCTTCAAGCAAAGTTGCTGCTTTATGTAAGATTTCAGAACGTTTACTTACAGGTACATCACTCCAGGAGTTTTGGCTTTCTTTAGCAAAACTTATTATCTTATCCACATCGTCTTGACTCATTTGAGGTATAGTACCTATTAATGAGTTATCACTAGGAGAAAAAATATCTATAGTATTTTCAGTTGTCATCCATTGACCATTTACTAAATTACAGTAATGATTTTCTTTCTTTACACATTTGAACAAAGAAAAACCACCTCTTTCATATTTTTATTTATTAATAATATTATTATCAAAGAGGTAAGTTTAAATACTAGAAATAGAATATTAAGTTTTAATTACTATTCAATATTTGCAAAATTTTATCTTCAGAAATATCTAAATTGGAAAGCAATCCAGATACGCAGGTTACATATTCTGGTGTTGAGTTACTGCTCCATTGAATTTTATCATTAATAATATTTTCAACTATTCTGCATACATCAAAACCAAGACCTTCTAATGAATATCTTAATTTCCTTGGGAATATACAAGGCATGTTATTACTACGAGAGCAGTTGTTGCAAATTAGGCATCTTCCAGAAAATAGTGCAATGCTGTCATTATAATAAGATTCTAAGGAAAGTATTTTATTATCATTAAATTCTCTAAAACTATAATAAAGACCATTAAAAGTATTAGTAAATTCATCAGTGCTATTACTTATATCACTATATTTACTTAGAGAGTAGGTAACAATATTATTTAGTTCTTCCTTTGGAATTTGGTTTATATAGGTTTTACCACTAATTACATAACAATATTTGAACTTAGAAACATATTCTAAATCACTAAAAGAGAGTGGAGGACAAGACCATACTTTATTAAATTTATTACAGCTTTCGCAGTATTTATTTACTATCTCAGGAGTATAATACTTTAATAATTCATCAATACTACACTTTTTAACATTATAAGAAATATATTTTATCATTTTTAACACCTCAGCTAAGTTTTTCATAGGATATTTAGGCATAGAGCATTTTTATATAAGTTAAAAAATTTATTTAAATTATATTATGCTATTGCCAACCTATCTAAACTATTATAAATTAAAAACAAAATAAATCCTATAAAATTATAAAATAAAAAAGCCGCAATTGCGGCTTTAGAAATTATTCCACATCAGTATATTTACTCTTTGCAAAGAATGATATAGCATAAAGACCTGCTAATCCTACTATGGCATAAACAATTCTACTAAATGTGCTTATAGCACCGAAGGCACTAGAACCTGCAAATAAAATTGCAACTAAGTCAAATTGGAATAATCCTATTAGGCCCCAGTTTACCGCACCAACAATAACTAAAATTAGTGCAATTGAGTCTAATACTTTCATAAAAACATCTCCTTTTAAATAGATTACAGTTGATAGTATTACCATTAGTTTTAAATTTTAAACAAAAAATCATAAAAAATCCTATTGTTAATATTTTGTGAACATATTAAAAATCTGTTATAGTAAGTACATTTTTATAGATATATATTATATAATACTATTTAGTTACAATATATTTGAAAGAAGGAATTTTATGAAAAATGTATTAATATTTTTAGGAAGTATTTTATTATTTTCAATTATAGTATTAGGTATATATGCTTTACTAAAGAAATTTGTATTTAATAAAATAAAAATAAACAAATGGTTAGTACTTATAATGGCTTTTATTGTGTTTGTAGTACCACCACTAGTATTTACAACATTACCAGTGTTAGTAACAAATTATGTAATACCAGGTATATTCGTTATATTATTTCTATGGTTTTGGGATTTGTGTGGCTTCATGTCTAAGACTCAAAATAAAATTGCCAAGGCTGTTTACAATAAACCTAAGAGTAAGAAAAATGATATAATAATAAAGCCAAAGGCAAAACCTAATAGAGTTAAAAATAATCCTAATAATAAATAAAATATAATTGAATTAGATAAAGAAAAGGATGCATGTATAATTAAATACTTACATCCTTTTCTTTATTTTTTTATAAATATGCTATAAAACCTTTATTCCATTAACATAGGTTTCTAAAATTTTGGTTTCTTTAATTTTATTTTTAGGTACAGCAGTTATATCTTGAGATAAAACTACAAAATCAGCTAGATAATTTACTTTAATTTTGCCTTTTATATCTTCATCAAAGGACATGTAACTAGGTCCTGTAGTATAAGCTTTTAAAGCATCTAAAGGGGTAACACCTTCATCAATATTAAAGCCACCTACAGGTTTATTATTTAAATCTGTTCTATTTACAGCTCCATGGATTCCTTGGATTATATTAAAACTTTCAATAGGAGCATCAGAGCTAAAGGCTACAGGAATGCCTTTCTGTATCATAGAATTAAAGGCATAACTACTTTTAGTTCTAGCTTTGCCTACTGCTTTTTCAACTATAGGATAATCACTCATAACAAATGCTGGTTGTACATTAGCTATTACATTGAGCTCCTTGAATCTATTTAATAAATCCTCATTAGTAAATTGACAGTGAACTATAACAGGTCTAAGATTATCCTCAGTATCTTTAGAAATTTTTTCATAGGAGTTTAATATCATTTCACAAGCTCTATCTCCAATACCATGGATAATAATTTGAAATCCTTGTTTAAAACCCTTAGTAACAAAACTATCTAAATCCTCTTGAGAATAAATACTAATACCATTATCAGGAGTATCCTCATAGTTGTCTATCATAGCTGCAGTACGAGCACCTAAAGAGCCATCTTGAAAAAGTTTAAGACCTCCAACCTTAAGAAAATCACTACCTACCTTTGACCTCAAACCAAAACTATTAGCTTCCTCTAATAATTCATCAGTATTAAGGCAAAGTTGAAGAGTTATTCTTACAGGGAGTTTGCCTTCTTCTTCTAACTCTCTATAACTTTGAATTAAATTAGGTAAACTTCTACAGTGAGTTAAGTCTTCAGTTTGAACAGAGGTTATGCCACATTTAATTAAGTCATCAAAGGCGCTACGGAGTGAAGATTTTATCTCTTCTACAGAAGTGGGAGGAACCTTACTAAGTGCAATATTTAAAGCATTTTCACGAAGAATTCCAGTAGGAACTCCATTTTCTCTATCTATAGCACCGCCAGTAGGATTTTCTTTCATTTTATCTATACCTAAGAGTTCAATAGCTTTTGAGTTAATTACCCCTATGTGACCACATATTCTAGAAAATATAATTGGATGATCACAGGAGATTTTATCCAGATCATATCTATTAGGAAGTCGTTGTTCTTTAAAGTAGTTATCATTCCAGCCTCTAGAAATAATGTATGTATCCTTTGGAATATTGTTTTTATTAATATAAGACTTCACAACACTAATTATTTCATCTATAGAGGATAAGTTATTTAGCCTTACTGCAGTCTTTTGAAACCCATAATTAAGTAGATGCATATGAGCATCATTAAAACCTGGAACTACAGTATTGCCTTTTAAATCTGTAACTTTGTAATCCTCTTTAGAAAATAATGACAGTAAATCTTTATTACATCCTACTGCTAGAAACTTTCCGTCTCTCACAGCAAAGGCTTCATAAACCTTGTTGTTATCCAAGGATATAACCTTTCCATTAACGTATATATCTATAGACATATAATCACCACCTATTATAATATAGTTACATAATATATATAGTTATTCTTTAGAATAATATAAAATCCTCTTTAAAACTTGTAAAGGTTTTAGTTGTTGAGAAATTTTAAATAAATTGTAGGGTTATTTATACATATAACTTGTAAAATTATTATTATATGATAAAATTTAAATATAAATTATTTTAAAGGAGAGCATTATTATGTGTAGATGTTGTTGTTGCTGTTGTAACATATGTATAATTTAACAAGATACTACTGAGCTATAATAATGTAATTAATAATTGATATAAATTTTAATCGTTATTTAAGCTACAGTTGGTTCTGTAGTTTTTTATATTTTATACTAATATGATTTAGAATAAGAACAGTTTAATGTTATGTAAAGTATAAATATAGTTAAGCATATATTATATAGATAAGTTACAGAACAGTAATTATCATAAAACATTAGTTATAAGAAATATGTAAAGGAGACATGAGATGAGTTTTTATTTATACAACACCATGACTAGAAATAAAGAAGAATTTATTCCTGCCAATAAAAATAAAGTTGGAATGTATACTTGTGGACCTACTGTCTACAATTATGCACATATAGGAAACTTAAGAACATATATATTTGAGGATGCATTAAAAAAATCCTTAGAGTATGTAGGTTATAAAGTTAAGCATGTTATGAATGTAACAGATGTAGGTCATCTTCAATCAGATGGAGATGAAGGTGAAGATAAAATGGCTCTAGGTGCAAGTCGTGAGCATAAAACAGTATGGGAAATCGCAAAATTTTATGAAGATGCTTTTTTTGAAGATTGTAAAAAGCTAAATGTAAAAAGACCAACAGTGGTATGTAGAGCAACAGAACACATAGAGGATATGATCAAATTTGTTCAAAAGCTTGAAGAACGTGGTTACACATATGAATCAAATGGAAATGTATATTTTGAAATAGATAAATTTGAAGATTATACAAAGCTTGCAAATCTCAGTATAGATGAGTTAGAAGCTGGTAGTAGAATAGAAATAGATCCAAATAAGAAGAATCCTTTAGATTTTGTACTATGGTTTACAAATTCTAAATTCTCCAATCAAATAATGCAATGGGATTCTCCTTGGGGTAGAGGATTTCCAGGATGGCACTTAGAGTGCTCAACCATGAGTATTAAATACTTAGGTGAGAATATTGATATTCACTGTGGTGGAATAGATCATATACCAGTTCATCATACAAATGAAATTGCTCAATCAGAAGCTGCTTTAGGTCATAAATGGGTAAATTACTGGGTTCATGGAGAATTCTTAGTATTAGATGGAGGCAAAATGTCTAAATCAAGCGGAGACTTTTTAACAGTATCTAAACTTGAAGAAGAAGGATTTAGTCCTTTAGATTATAGATATTTCTGCTTACAATCTAAGTATAGAAAACAACTGGTATTTAGTTTTGAAAGTCTAAAAGATGCCCAAAATGGCTATAAGGCATTAAAGAAAAAAATAGGGACTATATTAACTAATATTGATGAAACCAATAATATGAATAAAGAACTTATTAGCGGATATCAAGAAAAGTTTAAAACTCAAATAAGTGATGATTTAAATATAGCCAATGCATTTACAGTGCTTAATGAAGTTATAAAAGATGGTGAATTAAATAATAAAGAGAAAGCATTTTTAATTGATGATTTTGATAAAGTTTTCTCACTTAATTTAATGACTATTGAAAAAGAGGCTATTGAAGTTGATGAGAAACTAATAAATCATCTTATTGAAGAAAGAAATATTGCAAGAAAAGAAAAAAACTATAAAAGATCAGATGAAATTAGAGCACAGTTATTAGATATGAATATAGAAGTGTTAGATAGTAAAGAAGGAACTTCTTGGAGAATAAAGTAAATAAAATAAAAACACATGGGGTGAATTTGAAAGTAACTCCATGTGTTTTTGTTAATCCTCACAATTGCATATGTTATTAATAAAGTTATATATTCTACATTCCAATACAGGATATATACAGTTAATTTGCTCTAGAATTTTATAGGCGGTTTTTTCAGCTTTTTTCAATTTAGAGGTTTTTCTTTTAGTGATAGTAGAATTATTTAATAATTGTGTTGTGCCCATAGTTAGATAAGAAGTATTAGAAAGCTGAATTAATATTTGAAGCAAAGGCGATATACAATTAGCTACATATAAAACTTCATAATCATTAAGAGCTAATAAGTTAAGCTGAGTTTTTAGAACATTTAGGCTAGTAGTAATTTCAGTTAAAGAAAGCAACTCACTTTTAAGAGAAAGTAAAGTGCTGGGATCAGAAGCAGATTCTGAAGAACTTTCATTTATTTTATCTAGACTAGATGATATTAGTGCTGTTAAATTGTCTATGCTAGTAGATATTTTGCTTATATCCTCCATAAAATACTCCTTGGAAATTTAAAATTCATATATTAAGTATATTAAATAGAATATATATATATTCATTTTATATGTGATTTCAACTATGGCAAAATACATATAGCCAAAAAAGTGGGTAAAAATATAGATAATATTATTGACATGGAATAAATAATCGAGTAAAATAATAAAAGTCATTGAAAGTATTCGATGATAAAGGAAACAGTTGTTTTCTTAACTGGGCGATGATATTGCAGACTTTTTCTATATGAGCAATATCCGTATATCAACAACTAAGTTAGTAGTATTATCGCAATGCTAATGAAGAATTAAAAAATTCTTCATTAAAGACAAACTTATTTAGTTTGTGGAAGTACAAAGATAATTATACTGTCTATGTACTTATCTGGTAAGCATATCTTGAAGGTAACACCCGTAACCATGCCGAACACGACGGTTAAGCTTCAAAGAGCCAAAAGTACTGCACGGGAGGCTGTGTGGAAGGATAGGTTATTGCCAGGTAGTTTGGTTCACTAGCTCAGTCGGTAGAGCACATGACTTTTAATCATGGTGTCCGGGGTTCGATCCCCCGGTGAGCCACCAAAACACCTTATTTTATAAGGTGTTTTTTTTATAGTATGATTACAAGCTCTTTACTCCTATCTCTTTCAAAGTGAGAGTAAAGAGGAGTTAGGTCCATGGATAACCATTGCTCCTAAAGGACAACCAGTTCTAAGTATGGAAAAAGCTCTGTTGAAAATTACAGGGATAGAGTATATTGCTTTTAAATTTTGAAATCGTATAGATGATCAATTTAGTATTTAATATTATAAAATGTCTTGATTTATATGAAAAATTCATATAAATTAAGTAAGGAAGAAAATTAAACTTAATATTGTATGGATGAATGTTATTGAAGATACTTAATTTTTTAAAAGACTAAGTAACCGTAGGAGAAAGAGTTAATTACAAGCTTTTAATTAACTTGAAACTTTCAGGTTGAATACAATAGCAGGACATAACCCTGGAGAGACTCTTTACATTAATAATTAAAGAGCATCAACGAAGCAACCTTTATAGGGAATCTTTCAGATAAAAGGACAGGGAGTAAAAAGCATTTATTAATTATGTTTTTTACTCCTTTTATATTGCAAAATATTAAATTGGAATATTATTACATGAAAATAGAGAGGAGAATACATTATGCTATTAATTATTTTTGAAGTTGTTGGAACAGTTGCATTTGCAATTTCTGGAGCTTTAGTAGGAATGCAAAAGAAATTAGACTTATTTGGAGTTATATTTTTAGGAATTATTACAGCTATAGGGGGTGGAATATTTAGAGATGTAACCTTAGGACAAACACCACCAGCTGCTTTTATAAACCCTACTTATTTTATTATAAGTATAGTGGTATCTATTATGGCTTTTTACGGATATCCCAAACTATCTACTATGTACACAACATCTAAAAGAAAAGAAATTATTTCTGAATCTCAGGGTAATAAATATATGAGTGAGGAACAAGTACTTAAAATAGCTAATAGGAGAAAGCAAATAGCTATCTTAAAAAAAGTAATATTAATTTTAGATTCAATTGGACTTGCTACATTTACAATATTAGGTGCAAATTTAGCTTTTAAGCAAGCTCATAGCAATATATTTTTAGTAGTTTGTATGGGATTAATTACAGGTGTTGGAGGTGGAATTTTAAGGGATACCTTTGTTCAGGATACTCCAATGATCTTTAAAAGGGAGATTTATGCCGTGGCATCAATACTTGGAGCATTGGTATTTTACTTATTTAGCTTTTATGGAGTGAATTACGATATAACTTTTTGGGTATGCTTCACAATAATATTATTATGCAGAGCTATATCTATAAGACTCAAATTAAATTTACCAATATCTAATTCTGACAAGTATGATATAAACTTATAGAGCAAATAATTAAGTAAAGAATAAGCTCATATAGATTTTAATAATACATTATATGAATATATCTACTAGATATATTGTAAAAAGTAGTAACTTCTTATTTCTAATATTTTTATAAATAAACATCACATAATTATTATGATTACATATTATATTATTAGGAACAGCTATTGAAGCTAATTTTTAATATATATAAACTTTAATATACTAGATCTAAACAGAAATATTTTATAGTGCTATAGGTTACTATTAAATATTTAGTTGTTAGAAACTATTATAAAATTGATTAAAAAGTGGGGAGAAATATAATATGTTAAATAATAATGAATTCTTCTATTATGATGAAAATAATGAACAAGACTTTTCAACAGAAATGTTTGCTCAAGATTTCAGATATGGACGACCAGATGGAGTAGATTTTGAACAAGAGTACTTTAGAGGCAAAGATGGAAATTGGGGACATGATTGTAAGCCATCACATCATAGACCATGTCCACCATGCCCACCATGTCCAAAACCATGTCCACCATGTCCACCATGTCCAAAACCATGTCCACCATGCCATTGTTATCCAAACCATAACCAATGCTCAAGCGGAGATGATTGGTGGATAATTTTAATACTATTGTTCTGCATATGCCCATTTGGTGGATTTTTCTGGTAAAATATAGTATTATAAATAACTTAAATGCAAATATTTATAGATAAAATATTAAAATAAACATGTATCAAATATAGAAATGGTCATCACTGTATATTAATATATATAGTGATGACTATTATTTTAGGAGGATTGTAAGATGAATAGACAAGAAAAATTGATAAAACTAATTGAAGAGAGGCTTAATAAAAATGAAGTTATAGATTATTATGTGGAAGGTGCTTTTGAAAGTACTGTAAATGGGAGACAAAATACAATGACGGGGATACTAGTAACCACTAATGAGAAAATCAGATTTTGTGGTAAAAGATTTTTCTTAGTTTATGATGACATTATAGAATATAAAGATATTGAATATGTAGAGGCTAATGAAGAAAAACTTGGCCATAAAATTTTTATAGCTGGAAAAGAAAGCTCTTATTCCATGAAATTTATCATAAGTAAAGATGTACATAATTTTGTAGATAGTATAAATAAAAATTTATAATAAAATAGGTAGCCAAAAGAAACTTCATGGTTTAATGATTATTATCTATAAAAATAGTAAATAATAATAATAATTTAAATCTGGTGAGTATACTATTAGAGGCTACACCCGTATCCATTCCGAACACGTAAGTTAAGTTCTAATAGGCTATATATACTACATTAATGAAAATGTGGGAAAAGTAGTTATTGCCGGGTATAAAACAGAAGTTAAAAATTTAAAAGAAGCAAGATAAAAAGGATGTATAATGTTTTATTAATAATATGCTTAACATATTTATTAATGAATCTATTATAATCTTGAATTAACTAAAGATATAGTATACGGTGACTTTAAAATATAAAGAAGAAGAGATAGTTTTTTATCTCTTCTTTTTTGTGCAAAATTAGCTATTATTAGCCAAGTTTATGTTATTAGACAATCATTGGTAAATAAAGATTAAAAACTAAATATATAGGTAAGGTAGATAAAAATAAACTTAAGATAGATTTAAGATAAATTTAAGCTAAGTAATTTATTATAGGATTGTACTAGATGACACAAGGAGGTGATTTATATGAAACAAGTTAAATTTAGACACGAGATAAAGCATTTAATAAATATTTCAGACTATTTGGCAATTAAAAACAGATTAAAAAATATTGCAAAGTTAGATGAGAATGCAGGAGATAAGGGTACTTATACTGTAAAGAGTCTATATTTTGACAATATTAATAACAAGGCATTAATGGAAAAAATTAATGGAGTAAATAATCGAGAAAAATTTAGATTAAGAATTTATAATGATAACCATTCTTTTATAAAATTAGAGAAAAAAAGTAAAGTTAATGGATTATGCAGTAAGATTGCAACAAGTATATCTATGAATCAATGTGAAGATATAATTAAAAATAATATTGATGACATATTTAAATATAAGGAGCCTATTTTAACGGAGTTATACTCAAAGATGAAATATGATTTATTACGTCCTAAGACTATAGTTGAATATACAAGGGAAGCATATGTATTCAAGCCAGGAAACGTGAGAATTACCTTTGATAGTAGCATTAAGAGTGGTTTATATTCACAAAATTTTTTTAATGATAACCTTGCTACCGTAGGAATGCCAGGAAGGAGTCCTATAGTTTTAGAGGTTAAGTTTGATGAGTTTTTTCCTGAAATTATTAGAGATATGATTCAAATAAAAGATAGAGAAAGCTCTGCTTTTTCAAAATATGCAGCTTGCAGAATTTACGAATAAAATTAAGTTATTTGGAGGAGATAAAAATGGATAAAGCATTAAGTTTTAATGATATTTTAAAATCAAGTTTTTTAGAAAAGGCATCAAGTTTTTCAATTGTAGATGTAGCTATAGCCCTAGGACTAGCTCTTGCTATTGGACTATTCATATTTTTAGTATATAAGAAAACTTTCAAGGGCGTAATGTACTCAGAAAGTTTTGGTATTTCTCTTATTGCAATGAGTTTAGTTACAACATTAATTATTCTTGCAATTACTTCTAATGTAGTACTTTCACTTGGTATGGTTGGTGCTTTATCAATTGTAAGGTTTCGTACAGCAGTTAAAGAACCTATGGATATAGCATTTTTATTTTGGTCAATAAGTGTAGGAATTGTTGTAGGAGCAGGATTAATACCTCTTGCGGTATTTGGCTCAGCATTTATAGGAATTATGATTATGGTGTTTGCAAATAAGAAAAGTACTGATAATCCTTATATCTTAGTTGTAAGTTGCAAGGGAGATAGCAGTGAAAATAATGCCATGGAGCATATTAATAAATATGTTAAAAAATATGTGGTGAAGTCTAAAACCGTTTCTGCAGGGAGCAATATTGAATTAACAGTAGAAATAAGATTAAAAGAAATGTCTACTCAATTTGTAAATGAAATTAGCAGTATATCAGGAGTAAACAATGCAGTGTTAGTAAGT
The DNA here is from genome assembly GCF_052067195.1 of Clostridium sulfidigenes. Classification (NCBI taxonomy): domain Bacteria; kingdom Bacillati; phylum Bacillota; class Clostridia; order Eubacteriales; family Clostridiaceae; genus Clostridium; species Clostridium sulfidigenes. The sequence continues at coordinate 14,227 of NZ_JBQHQR010000015.1, forward strand.
TACAACGGAGAATACATGTCTTAAGATTTAGGTGGTGTATGAGGTGATTTTAAATAAGTATATAAATATTTTTATAGCAATAATTATGACATTAAGTCTGGCCTTGGCTGGAGTAATGGCAACTATTGATATGTCTACGGTTGAAGCAAATGCTACAGAGAAAACAACCCAACCAGAGTATATAACAAATCTTTTTAACAAAGATGATATTATGGAAATTGATATAGATATAGATGAGAAACTTTGGAATGAACTAGCAGATAATGCTATGGAAGAAGAATATTATAGTGCCAATATAACTATTAACGGAGAAGCATACTATAATGTTGGGCTTCGAGCTAAGGGAAATACAACATTATCACAAATTGCTAATGATGATACTACAGATAGATATAGTTTTAAAGTTAAATTTGATGAATATATCGATGGACAAACTCTTAAAGGCCTTGAGAAATTAGCATTAAATAATATGATGCAGGATACAACTTATATGAAAGAATATCTTTCCTATGATCTATTAAACAAAATGGGAGTTTCTACTCCAGCGTTTCAGTATGCTAGCATCACCTTAAATGGAGAGCCTTGGGGTTTATACTTAGCCCTTGAGGTTATGGAAGAAAGCTATATTGAAAGATACTATGGAACAACAGATGGAAATTTATATAAACCGGAAACTACTAATATGGCAAAAAACAATATGCCTATGGAACAAGGCAAAGAAATCAATGGGCCTATGGGAAGAAATACTGGTGGAGCAGACTTAGTATATTCTGGAGATGAGCATTCTAATTATTCTACTATATTTGAAAATGCAATTTTCGATTATACAAATGAAGAAGACTACGATAAAATCATAGCCATGGTAAAAAGCCTTAATGAAGATATTAATAACATAGAAAAACATTTAGATTTAGATGAAGTATTAAGATATTTTGCAGTAAATACTTTTGTTGTAAATTTAGATAGTTATGCATCAAATATGAAGCATAATTATTATCTATATGAACAGGATGGAATATGTTCAATACTTCCTTGGGATTACAATTTAGCTTTTGGAGCATTTCAAGGAGGAAGTGCAAGTAATGTTATAAACTTTCCCATTGATAATCCTGTAGCCGATAGTTTAGAAAGTAGTCCACTTATAGGAAAGCTTCTGGAAGTAGAAGAGTATAAAGAAAAATATCATGAGTACCTTAATGAAATAGTTCAGGATTATGTAAATAGTGGAGTATTTACTGAAACAATTAATAATACAGACAATTTAATTGGTGACTATGTGAAAAATGATGCTACAGCCTTTTATACCTACGATGAATATGTAGCTTCTATTCCTGAGTTAATTACCTATGGAGTGGACAGAGCTAAGAGTATATATGCTCAACTTTCTGGATCCCAGTCCTCTACTTCTACTGGAAATATGGCTACTAATTTAAATTTATCTGCCCTTGGTAGTCAAGGTGGTGGAGGCAATAGAGAGGGAAAGGATATTCCTCAAGATATGAAAGAGAATAATAATACTGAAAAGGGAATGGGGATTGGAGAAAAACCCAACAATATGCAGAATAATCCTGAAAAAGGAGCTCCTCAGGGTAACTTTATGCCAGGAAATAATCCAGGTGGTGTTAATAGAGAAAATTCTCCTAATAATATCAGGGGAAATACATCAAATGGTACAAACATTAAATCTAATTTGATAATATATGGTATATGCCTTCTAGGAGTCATTGCAGCAATAATAGTAGTGTTAAGGTTTAAAAGAAAAAAGTATCATGTATAAAATACTAAAAGCTATCTCAGGGTATATATCTAAGATAGCTTTTAAACTTATATAATTTAGATTATAGTACTTTTCTATGTTTCATTATAAATTATTTCATTCTAAAATAGGAAGTTCAACAATAAAGGAGGTATCTTTTCCTACATTACTTCTGGCATAAATCTTTCCTTTATGGCTTGTTACTATGGCATTTGCAATAGCTAAGCCTAAACCATAACCACCAGTTTTCCGTTGTCTAGACTCATCAGAACGATAAAATCTTTCGAAAATTTTTTCTAGGTCTTTATCAGGAATTCCTTCTCCAGTATTAGTAATAATTATTTCCATCTTAGATTTTAATTTACTTGAAGTGATGGTAATAGTTCCATTTGGAAAAGTGTGTTTAATAGCATTATCCATTAGAATATTAAAAAGCTTTTTAATTTCTTCTAAATCACCATTTATAAAAAAGTTATCCTTTAAATTGTTTTCTAATTCTATTTTATTTTCAAAGAAAACTGCTTCAAAAGACATAAGTAAATTTTCTAGTACTTTATTTATGTTTATAGGTTGTAGGTTAAGTATTTTTTTATCTTCATCAAGCTTTGCTAAGGAAAGCATATCATCTATAAGATGAGACATTCTATCAGTTTGTAGATCTATATAATTCATCCACTTGCCTTGACTTTCAATAGTTTTATCTTTATTAGATGAAACTAAAGCTAAATTAGTTTTAATAATGGCAATGGGTGTTCTAAGCTCATGAGAGGCATCTGCAATAAACTGTTTTTGTTTTTCGAATACCTCTTTAATTGGCGCTATGGTTTTATAAGCTAGATAATAGCTTATAGTAAACAATATAATCAAACTGATAAAGCCAGTTATGAAAAAAGTCTTTAAAAGGTTTTTTAATAGATTTTGCTGAGGTGACTTATTTATTAAAGCAATTCTATTAATCTTACCATCTAAGCTTTTAAAGTATGCAAAATCAGTATCTTCAATTTTTATAACTCCTGATGAAGATTCTTTGGATAGAATATTAACTGCTAATTCAACAAGAATATCTTTATCAACATTATATGGAGTAATAATATTTATCACGTTTAAATTATGGTCAAGATTTATTAGTATACCATTGTTAAGGGGACCACCTTTACTGGGTCCACCATTATTAGGTTCATGGATTAGTGCATTAAGAGAAAAGTTAATCTGTCTTTCTCCACTATTCCAAGTTATAAAGTATATGACTCCAAATATACAAAAAAATACAAATGTTAAAAGAGACATATTTATAATAATAAATTTATATTTTAATTTTTTAAACATACTACTCCTCCAATTTATAACCAATACAACGAAGGGTGGATATTTTGGATTTAGAGCCCACATAGAATAATTTTTTTCTTAAAAAAGATATATAGACCTCGATATTATTATATTCAGCATCAGAGTCATAGCCCCAAACCTTTGTAATTAAATCATCTTTAGTAACTATTAAAATAGGTCTTTCCATAAAGTATTTTAGAATTTCAAATTCCTTTGAGGTAAGTCGGACAGAGTTACTATTTCCTTCAAGTTCATAGGTAGATAGATTTAAGGAAAAGTCACTAAAATGAAGAGCATTATCATTTATAACTTCAGCTTTTCTTCTACTAAGAGCTCTTAATCTAGCAAGAAGTTCTTCATGAGAGAAAGGTTTTACTAAGTAATCATCTGCTCCATAGTCTAATCCCTTAACTTTATCTTGAATTTCACCTTTAGCAGTGAGAAGAAGAATAGGAGTAGATACATTATTAGCTCTTAGCTCCTTTAGAATCTCTAATCCATTAACTTTGGGGAGCATTATATCTAATATAATCAAATCATATATTCCTGTAAGACCATAATCAAGACCTGCTTCACCATCATAAACGCTATCTACTATATATTTATTTTTACTAAGAATTTCTTTTAGAGCTTCCGCAAGGTGTATTTCATCTTCAACTAATAATAATTTCATAATACATCACCCTTTAATTACAAATTTTTAGATAATATTACGTTTTTTTATTTAATTTTATCATACAAATCTTAAATTTATATTAAAATTATTATTTATTTTTAGAAAATAGTAAAAGTACCATATTGTGTAGTAAAGGATATTATTTTTTGTTTCGATTATATTTATGTACAGAGTGTATATATAGCTGTAAATTTTTTTTGTATATAGTAAGGTGGGGAAGATATGAAGGTCAGGAAAAGGGCAAAGAATGAACTAAAAAGTAAGAAAATTAAAAATACTAAAAAAGGAAAACAGAAAAGGATTAGAGGAATAGGAATGCAACTTATGTTGAGTTTCACAGTAATTATAGTATTAGTTGCAGCATTTCTATCTGCTTTTTCTCTTTTTATGAATAAGAAAATTATTACTGACAAATCTAAAAGTCTCCTAGAAAATGTAGCTGCATCTATGGCAGGAGAAATAAATCAATTGACAGATAGTTATGGAGTTATAGTAAATCAAATAGCAATAAATGATTTTTTAATAGATGATACAGTAGACAGGAAAGAAAAGTTAACAAAATTAAAGAATATAGCTGAAAAAATAGAGTTAAAAGAAATTGCTATAGTAGATGCTGAAGGGAATTGTATAGACACTTCAGGAGAAAGTACTAATATTAGTGATAAGGACTATTTTTCAAATGCATTAAGTGGGCTTACATTTGTTAGTGAACCATACTTAGGTACAACTGATAGTATGCTAGAAATAGCTATAAGTACCCCAATAAAAGAAAATGGGAATATAAAAGGTGTTTTAATAGCTTATCTAGATGCTAATAAATTATCAGCAATAATATCAAAGGTATCCATAGGTAAAAGTGGAAATGCTTATTTAATAAATAGGGAAGGAAATATAATAACTAATAATGATTCCTTGCTTATAGGAACTAAACTATTAGATACAGTTAAAGATAAAAATGGTTCTGAAAACATGAAACAGATTTTAGGAAAGATGACATCGGGAGAGAGAGGAGCCAGTGAGTATAGACAAGGTGCAGATGAAAATTATATTGGATTCGCATTTATAGAATCAACAGGATGGTCTGTAGGTGTAGAAGTAAGTGGAAGTGAGCTATTAGCAGAAATACCAGAACTTCAAATAAAAGTAGTAATTGTATGTATTATTTTTATAGTGTTAGGTCTAATATTTGGATACCTAGTAGCTAAATCTATGACTAAAAGATTAGGTAGAATAGGTACTATTGTAGAAGATATGGCAAAGGGTAATTTCACTAAATCCAATATAGGAAAAATGAAGAATGATGAAATCAAAGATATATATACGGCTATAGAAAAAAGTAAGGAAATTATAGGTGGAATGATTCTAAATGTTAAAGATAGTTCCATGGTTATTGAAAGTGAGGCTTCATCTCTAGCTGCTTTGGCAGAAGAATTTGTATCAGGAGCTCAAAGCATAAGTGAAAGTATAGAAGAAACTGCTACAAGCTCACAAAGGCAGGCAGAAGAATTGGAAGATGTAACTAAAGAACTAGAGGAATTCGATAATAAACTATCTAATAATATAAGTGACATATATAATATTAGTGATATGGCAGAAAATATTAATAACAAAGCGGATAAGAGTAATGAGGATATGGAAAAGTTAGCCATGGCCATGAATGAGTTAAGTAAATCCTTTAAAGAGTTTAACGGTTCTATATATAGTATGAAATCTAGTATGGAAACTGTAACAGAAATAACAGAAATTATTAATAGTATATCTGAACAAACAAATCTTCTAGCACTAAATGCGGCTATAGAGGCTGCAAGAGCTGGAGAAGCTGGAAGAGGTTTCTCAGTAGTAGCTGATGAAATTAGAAAGCTAGCAGAGCAAAGCAAGGAATCTACACAAAATATTTATAATGTAATAAATAATGCTATTAAAGAGAGTGAAACTATAGAAATTAAAAGCAATAAAATAAATGGTGAATTAAATAACGGACTAATTAGTGTAGATAATGCTATAGATTCATTTAAAAATATTGCAGCATTAGTTTTAGATATGGTACCTAAAATAGAACATGTAGCAGTTAGCTCTAAAGAAATTATAGAAGAAAAAAATTCTATTACTGAAAATATAGAAAACTCAACGCAAATATCTTCTGAGGTTTCGGGAAATACACAACTAATAGCTGCATCTACAGAAGAACTTACAGCTTCTAGTGATGAAGTTGCAAATGCAGCAGAAAAATTACTTGGACTTACAGAAAATATGAAAGAGTTTATGGAACAATTTAAACTTTAGTATTAGAGCTGCTAGTCATCGGATTCGGATAAATTAAGACTTTAAAATAAATTAATTTTTATTTTAAAGTCTTTTTTGTTTATTTTATGGTAAAGGTGAAATACTAATTAATACATGAATTCTGATTTAAATAATAAAGTTATACATTGTTAGTGGAGGTATAATGGAAATATTAGAAGAAAAGCAGTTAAATCTTAAGTTTATTAGTATAACGGCTATTTTATTTATAGCAGGAATATGTATTAATTTATATTTTATGAATTTACATGAAAATGAAAAAACTAAGGAAGTAGGTAGTAATGAAAAAGATGTAGTAGAGAATCATATACAAGTACCATATAGTGAAGAGATTGAAGCATATAGTGAAATCTATGGACTAGATCCTTATTTAGTTGCAGCTATAATCAAAACAGAAAGTGGGTTTGATAAGGATATTGTTTCATCTATGGGAGCTGTAGGATTAATGCAGATAATGCCAAGTACAGGAGAATGGATAGCCAGGCAACTAAATATAGAAAACTTCTCTATAGAAATGCTGAAGAATGAAGATGTGAATATAGAGATGGGGTGTTGGTATCTAAATTACTTAAAAAATCAACTTAAATATACAAATGAAATGCTAGCAGCTTATAATGGTGGCATAGGGAATGTATGTAAATGGCTTCAGGATCCTAGATATTCCAAGGATGGAGAAGTAGTTCATACAATACCTTTTAAAGAAACAGTAAACTATATAGAAAAAGTAGCTGTAGTTTATAAAGAATATGTAGACTTGTATAAAAGTGAAAAGTAATTTTTATAAATAACTATGCTGTAGTATTAAAATAAACCTCTGGAGATTATTTAAATAATTTCCAGAGGTTTATTGATTTTAGTTATAATATTTGAAAATGTGTATAGAATTATAGTAGGTTACTGTAAAATACTGTTAATGAGGTGATGAAATGAGTGATGACTTATTTTTACTTAACAAAGGAATAGGAAGAAAAAAATATAGTATATATGTACTGGCTTTCTTAATAGGATTTATAATTTTAGAGATTATTGGAACCTTTATTACTTTTGAACTTGAAAAAACTGATAATGGGTTGCTAATAGCAGCTTCCATGTCTTTTCAGATTACCCTGATAGTTTTTATAAATATAATGTTATTCATTTTAAGTTATAAAAGATTTAAGGATATAAATTTATCAGGTGTATTTGGAATACTTGCAGCTCTTATATTTGTTCAAATCCCAGTGATAATATTTCTAATGTTTTTTAGAGGAAAAGAAAAATATGAAAAACAAAAGGAGGAAAGTATGGTAAATACCCTTGAGGAAAATGCAACAATAACTCTATGTGAGGGAGAAGAAATGGAAGTCAGAGAATCTAACTTAGGTCAATAATAAAAAGGGTTTTCACAAAATAAATTCATATAAATAAATGTTGAGCATGTATTTTAATAATATAAGTACATGCTCAATATTTTATCCCAGATTAGTGATATATTTTGGGAAAGACCTTATTATTGTGATAATATAAAGATATAATATTTAGCAAAGGTGGAAATTGCATGCTTAATAACAGGGATGATTATTTTCTCACTATAAAATTACTTGGGCTCATATTTAGTATCTATGTATATATAAATTATGGCTCCTTCCAAAGCTCTATAATTATAGGATTACTGTGTTTTATAATAATAAACATAGCTTTATATTATTTAGAAGATATTAAGATAAAGATATGTTTATCAGCCATGTCTTTCTGTATTTCTTATGGACTAGGTATAAAATACAACAGTATATTTTTCATATTAATACCATTTACCTTTTTTGACATAGGTATACTAATGAATATAAAGCTTATCCATTCTTTTATAGGGAGTATCTTATTTATAACCATGATACCAAAAGACATAGTTATGAATTGTTTATTGTTTGCAATATTTTACTATATAGCAGCAAAGATATTAATTAATAAAGTAAGTAAAATAGATAAAATATGGAAAGAAAACTTAATGTTAAGAGAAAAAATAGACAAGTATACTAAAGAGGTAGAAAAAGAAAAAAATTATTCAAAACAGATAATATATACCACAAAGTTGGAAGAAAGAAATAAGCTATCAAAGGAAATGCATGATAAAATTGGACATACTATAGCTTCTAGTTTAATGCATCTAGAAGCCACAAAGGTAGTAATAGATAAAGATAAAAATGAAGCTAAAAATATGATAAATACAACTATTCAAGTTCTAAGGGAAGGTATGGATGATATTAGAAAAACTTTAAAAATAATTAAGCCTTCCGAGGAACAATTAGGTATAAATAGAGTGAAATCTATAATGGATGATGCTTTTAGTCATAATAGTTATGTATATACCTTTAATCACTCTGGAAACATAGATAAGCTTACCTATAGTCATTGGAAGTGTATAATTAATAACCTAATGGAGGCAATTACAAACATAAAAAAACACTCTACGGGTAACAGTGTTTCTTTAAATATTGAAGTCCTAAATAAGATTGTAAGAGTCTCTATAAAAGATAATGGTGATGGAGCAGTGAATATAAAAAAGAGCATTGGACTTAAGGCAATGGAGGAGAGAGTAATAGACCTTGGAGGGAATATTAGTTTTAATGGAGAAGATGGATTTACTATAATAATGATTCTTCCTTTATCATAATAGAGTAATTTAATAAGGGATTGCCTAAATAACTATTTAATTTATTTGGACAATCCCTATATTAATACTATATTTTCAATTGAGATCTTTCATTAAAGAAGCTTTTGTAGGAGATATAGGTTGCTATTAAGGTAGCAATGGAGGTTGAAGATAATATCATAAAGGTAACCATTATTTGAAATTTAATTGCCATAAGTGGAGATGATCCAGCTAAAATTAATCCAGTCATCATCCCAGGAAGAGATACAATGCCAAGGGTTTTAGCAGAGTCAATGGAAGGCATTATTGAGAGTTTTATACTATCTTTAAGAATCTCTTTAGATGCAACCTTAGCTGTAGCTCCAAGGGCAAGTTTAACTTCAACTTCATTTCTCTTACTACTAAAGGTAGTATTAAGGTTTTTGTAACTGAGATTTATGGCAACCATAGAATTACTGACAACCATACCAGCTACAGGTACTATTTCATTAGGAATAAAGTTAATAGCACCAGAAAGTACTAATATAGAAAGGGTTATAAAAGCACCTAAAAATAGAGCAATAAAAGATGTTCTAACAGGGCTTTTTATGTTCTCACTACGTTTTTTAGTATTAAGTGCTGCGTTGATGATCATTAATGTTACTAATAAAATAGTGAATATAGGATTTTCTAAGCTAAATACAAATTGAAGTATATAGCCTACTATAACTAATTGTATTATGGCCCTAACCATACTAATAAGTATATCTTTACCTAGTCCTAAATCTTCTTTATAGGAGATGAAAATAGGAATGCAAATTAATACTGAAGAAACTATAAGGGATAGAGTACTCATTAAAATCCCTCCTTAGAAATTATTGTTCCATCTTCTATAATAATCTTTTTATTGCTTAAGTCCTTTATTTGAGATAAATCATGGGTAATCCATAAGATTGTATGACCGTTCTTATTCATATCCTTCATAATATGTTCAACTAAAAGTTTATTTTCTTTGTCCAGTGCTGAAGTAATCTCATCTAGTAAGAGAACAGGACCTGGATGGAGAAGAGAGCGAATAAGGGAAATTCTTTGTTTCTCGCCACCAGATAATTTGTTTATATCTTTACGCAGGTATTCCTTGTCCATATTAAATTTTTCTAAAAGCATATATATTTTACTATCGTCTATATTTTTCTTTCTAATTTCATAGGGAAAAGAAAGATTATCATAGACAGTTTTACCAAACAAATAAGGTTGTTGGAAAAAATAATTTATTTCACTGCGTAGTTTAAGAGGGGGGATTTCAGAATAATCTTTATCTCTCAGGTATATATGACCAGAGGTTGGTGAAATTAAGTCCCCTAAAATTCTCAGTAAGGTTGATTTGCCACCACCAGAAGGACCTGTGATAGTTATAAAATCCCCTTCATTGATTTCTAAATTAATGTCCTTTAGAACTTTTGTATTAGCATCTTGAAAAGAAACATTTTTTAAAGATAATATACTCATTATATCCCTTCTTTCAAAGTAAAATTAAAAAAATATTATTGCTTAATTATATCATTGAAAGGAAAGAATACATAGATAAACCCTCACTAATAATTTAAATTTCTTAGTGAGGGTTTATTATAATGGTCTTTAACACAGTATTTATAACAATTGACTTACATATAAAATTTTTATTGAAGTTTGAACTTAAGCTTATAGGCTGCAGCTAAAAATAGTGCAATGGAAAAGAGTAATAATATTCCTAAATTAATAATAATAGAATCTGTTCCCATACCCATCTGAAGTTTATTTATCCCATTCATTACCCAGTACTGAGGAGTGAAGGGAGCTATAAATCTAACACTTTCAGGTAAAAAATTAATGGAAGTAAAAGCACCTGATACTATAGTAGTAATAGTAATTACAATGTTAGAAAACATACCGTATCCCTTAGAATTAAAAAATAAAGCTATGGAAAAAATACCAAAGGCCACGGTAACTAGGGCTATTCCTAACAACAGAAGAAACAGAGGAATAAAGCCTACCCCAGTATATATATCTACAAAATAATTTAGAGTAATAAGGGTAATTAGAAGTTGAAAAGCTAAAAGTGAAAAGTTTGCTAAGATATTTCCTCCAATATATTGAAAGGAGGTAACTGGCGTAGTAAATATTCTATAGTAAGTTTTATTCCATCTTTCTGATAATATTATATAAGATATAGAAGATGCCCTCATCATGAGAAAGAAAATTACAAAGGCAATGGAAATTTGAGTTAATTCAAAATCATTCTCTAAATCTGATAAGGTTTTAGAAGTGATTTTCACTGGATCATCACTATATTTTAATAAAAGATTTTCATATTCATCATTGCTTTTATTAGAATTAATGCCCAAGTTATATAAATCTTCTACTTGAAGATTTACTATGGAGGTAATAGCATTACCCATAGAACTGTCTTTTTCAGAAAGTACATTAATCTTTTTAGGACTTCCATTTATAATACTTTCTTCAAAATCTTTAGGGATTTCAATGGTGACAGGAATCGATGTCTCCATCATAGTTGATTCAACAGTAGAACCTTCAAGAGGGACTGTACTAATTGAAGAATTATTACTTAAACTACTTATTAAAAGCTTTGATGAATCAGAGCAATCTTCATCTATAATCCCGATTTTTACAGTTCCATTGCTGAAACTAAATAATTTTATACTAAGCATTATTATTATTATAGGAATAAAAAGTTGTACTATAGAAAGCTTATCTTTAAATATAAGCCTTAGATTTTTTTCCGCCATAACTAATAAAATCTTCATTAATAAGCCTCCTTTTTATTTGATAAACAGAAAGTAAAAGCTAAAAATAAAATTCCCAGTGCTACAGAGTAGAGAATACTTATATAAAACTTAGAATAGTCATCATAAAAAGCTATGGAAAGAATAGATTTATTTATTAAGGTTAAAGGTGAAATATAGCGTACTATATCAAGGAGCTTATTACCATCTTCTAAATATATATATCCTCCACCTAAAAAGGTCATAACAGGTATAATTAAGGTATTAAGAAAGAAGGAACCATGTTTTTCTTCCTTAAAAATATATCCTAATAAAATCCCAAGGGTAGTGCCAAAGAAATTTAAAGATAAAAGGAGTGCTATAACAGAGAAGTAATCCTCACCCCAATAAGCTTTTAAAACAAATATGGAGTAAAGCATTGCAGGAATTAGTGATATCACTGTTACAATAAAAGTTGAAGTAACTTTAGTTATTATATAGGAATTTTTAGAAAGGTTTCCTTGAAAGCACCTAGCTTCTATTTTGTTTCTTCTATTATTATAAATGGTATAAAACCCATAGCCCGAACCATAAAGGACCATCATGGTTATTTCTACGATGCCATAATAATCATAGGAGGTAAATCCTTTTTTAGGCTGAAATTCAGTAGCAGTGGTAAAGCCTTCTTTTAAGGTTTCAATATTACCATTGGTGATACTTTTTAGAGTGACTTTTTTAGATATGGAAGTTAGCATACTTATAACTATATTTGTTGAATATTTATTCTTAGAATTTTTATAAACTATAATATTTTTATCCTTAAGTTCTAGGAATATAGAATTAGCAGTTTGAACTTCTTTTTGACCTTCTTCTACAGATGAAATTTCTTTAAAGGTTATATTATTTTTTTTCCCCAGTTCTAAGAAATTATTTAAAATAAGTTTTTCTTCACTATAATCAGAAGTGGTAGAAAGATTGTTCACATATATCACTGTTTTAGGTTTAAATTCATAGCTTGAAGAAAAGGCTCCACTTAAAGTTATTCCAAGGGTAGTCATAAATAATATAGGGAAAATTATCATGGATAACATGGAGGTCTTATCCCTAACTAGGTCTAATATATCATAATAAACAACATTTAAAAATTTCATAATTTCCTCCTAATCCCTAAGCTTTTTGCCAGTTAAAGTTAAGAATACATCTTCTAAATCTAAGGTTTTATAACCCATATTTCTAATTTCTATATTATTAGAAGTAAAAAAGTTAATAATGGAACTTAAATTTGATACATCTTTACTGGAGGTTATCAGTACTTTATTTTCATTTAAGGAATAACTTTTTACTCCCTTTATTTCCAAAAGCTTTTCTAAAACAGATTCATTAATATCATAGCCTTCAATTTCTAAAGTGGAGTTATCAGAAATTAAAGAGATTAAATCATCCTTAGTTCCCTTTGCTATTAGCTTTCCATTATCCATAATAACAATTTTATTACACAGCTGTTGAACTTCTTCCATGTAGTGAGAAGTATAAATAATAGTGCAACCTTCTTTATTAAGCTCCTTTGCCATATTTAATATATGATTTCTAGATTGAGGATCTATTCCCACGGTTGGTTCGTCCATAATTATAATTTCTGGCTTATGAGCTATGGCACAACCAATATTTAATCGACGCTGCATTCCACCAGATAGATTTTTACACTTAGTTTTTTTATGATCCTGTAAAGAGGTAAAATCTAGAGCATAGTTTAAACCCTCTCTCAAAGAAGCTCCCCTTAACCCATAAAGTTTTGCAAAAAAACTTATATTTTCTTCTACTGTAAGGTTTTCGTATAAAGATATGCATTGAGGTACAATACCCATACGAGCTTTTATTTCTGGTCCATACTTATAAAGAGACTTTCCAAAGATTTCTACATTACCTTTAGTAGGCTTTAGTATGGAGGTGATTATATTTATAGTAGTAGTTTTACCTGCACCGTTAGGACCTAAAAGACCTAGAATTTCACCTTTTTCAATGGAAAGAGTTAAGTTATCTACAGCAATATTATCACCAAAGTTTTTAGTCAGGTTTTCCATATTTATTAACATTATAACAACCCCTTTTTTAAGCTAAAAAATTATTAAGTATTTTCTAAAAATCTTATTGATATTTCTTAGCTCAAATTTAAATATAATTAGAATATCCTATAATTAAATTATATAAAAAACCTTTCCCACTAATAAGTGGAAAAGGTCATAACTTTATATGACTTTAGTCATACCTAAATTTTTCCTTTTAAATAATAAACTGCAATTTGGGTTCTATGCTTTAAATTAGTTTTAGTTAATATGTTTGTAATATAATTTTTCACAGTACCTTCAGAGATATATAGCTTTTCAGAAATTTCCTTATTACTTAAACCTTCAGCAATGGATTCTATAATTTCCACTTCTCTTTTAGAAAAATTATTCATATTAGGGTTAGGACATACTGGAGAAGTTTTAGAAAGAAGCTTATCTATAATTCCATTTTCCATTACGTCACTTCCATTATGAACTACTTTTATGGTGTTAATAATAGTATTAGGAGAATTGCTTTTTAACAAATAACCCTTTGCTCCATTCCTTAATGAAGAAGAAATATATTCATCTTCATCAAAGGTGGTTAATATAATGACTTTAGTTGATGTGACTTTACAAATCTCCTTAGTTGTCTCTACACCATTTAATTTAGGCATACGAACATCTAAAAGTGCCACGTCCACAGAGTTATTACAGCAATACTTAACAGCTTCCAAACCATTTTCACAAACATGTACAACATTTAACTCCTCATCCATGGATAATATAATTTTTAAACTTTCTCTTATCAGTGCATCATCATCACAAATTAAAATTTTAATACTCATAATAACTCCTATAATAAAAAAATATAAACTTTTAATAAAAAACATGATATCTTCAATTAATGTATAACTTTAGCTCCATAGTATATAAATTAAATATTTCTATAAGAATCATTAAAAACCTTTATATAATAAAAATAAAATAGCGAGATTACCCTGGGGGATGGGTATCTACGCTATTTTATATTTATTCTAGAGGGTTACAATATGGCTCAAACCATCCTTGAGGGAATTTACAAAGAGGACATACTTTAGGTGCAGTGTCACCTTCATGTATATATCCACAGTTAGTACATTGCCATAGAGAATCAGAATCTCCTTTATACAAGGTACAGCTAAGTAATCGGTTGTAAAGAGCACGGAATCTTAAATCATGCTCAGCTTCCACTTCCGCAAGTTCTTTATAGAAGTCTGCGATTTCTTCGAACCCTTCCCTTCTTGCGACTTCTTCATATTCTTTATAAATTGCAGTTGCTTCAGCAGTTTCGCCCATAAAGGCATTCATTAAGTTTTCTTCTGTAGAGTTTACTTCACCTAAAAATTCTCCAAATACCCTTCTAGCATGGGCAAGTTCATTAAATGCAGTTTCATCAAAAACTTGGGCTACATAGTGAAGACCTTCACTTCTAGCTTTTTCTGCATATAATGTATATTTAGTGTTAGCCTTACTCTCACCAGTAAAAGTCTTTTTCAGATTTTTTTCAGTTTGGCTTCCGTAAAATTCCATATAAATCTCCTAAAAAGTACTTATCTATATATAATATATTAGTAGGTACTTTAAAGGTTACAAAAAATAGACTATGAAACATGAAATTAAGTTTCATAGTCTATTTTTTATTTATGCACTCATCAATATCCATAATAAATCCTTACATAAAAATTTTATTCTTCATAGTAACTAAAACAATAAAATAAGCAATTTTTATAATGTGGTAGATCACTTTCAAGGATAACATGACCATTGTCAGGCATCTTTGAATAGAATTTCTTAGAACCATCTTCAAATCTAATTTCTATAGTTCTAAGTCTTTTGAAAAGTTCATTAGCTAGTTCATAATCAATAGGCTTAATTATTCTCCATGTATCATTAAGACTTACATGCTTATCTTTTGCAAGTTTTACACGTCTGTGAATGATAAATTTTTCTGGACCTCTAAGTTCTAAAGTATGACCTTCAGAATTAATAGCTCTGTAAGTAGGATGAGAATCTAAAACTTGAAAAGCTTCTAAAGTTGATAAATTGTATTCCATAATGTAATAACCTCCTTTAAATCATTTTTATTATAATAAGTTTACTCTTAATATATGAGTATAATACTATAATTATATCATAATATGATTATAAGTTCAGGTAAATATTAGAAAATATATTATCTTTAAATATAAGGAACCTTAAAAAGTATAAACTATAGATTTGTGGTTACTCTAATATTACAAAGGGGTGATACCGTGACAAATATGAAAAAAACACAAAATAATAAAAAAGAAGATGGACATTTTAAGAAAAAAAATATAAATCATGATCCACAAGTAGAAAGTGCTAAAGCAGTATTTAATGGACCTAAGGCTGAATACAATGGTCCTAAAGCAAAGGAGCATGATCCAAAGGATTTTATTATTTAAAGTAAGAATTAAAAGGTATATCATAGTGATGAAAGTCATTAGGATATACCTTTTATAAGTTATAGCTCTAATTAAATCCATTACTACTAGCTTTAATACTCCATCTGAAGCTAA
The DNA here is from genome assembly GCF_052067195.1 of Clostridium sulfidigenes. Lineage (NCBI taxonomy): Bacteria > Bacillati > Bacillota > Clostridia > Eubacteriales > Clostridiaceae > Clostridium > Clostridium sulfidigenes. The sequence goes on from NZ_JBQHQR010000015.1 coordinate 30,283, forward strand.
GAACTCTGTTTACCAAGATTTAAATTCATATTAATTATTGCATAAGGAAGCTATATTATAAAAGTTTACAAATTCCTCCCAATTTATATGTTATAATGTATAAGTAACAGTGTAAAAGTAAAAATTCCACATAATTTATCAAAAATCAAAAGGATATGAATGATATATGTAGAATAAAATTAATGGTGACTATATTTTAGTGATAAAATGTATAATTATGTATAATAGGGGGAAAGAAGAGTGAAAAGAAGTAAAAGTCGTATTAGAAAGCTACTATGTGCAATAACTGCAATGTTAACAATTACTATGGTATCTCCAGTTAGTAGATTAGCTACAGCAGAAGATGGTGGCATAAGTAATACAGAAAGTCAACTACAAACTATACTAAGTGAAAATGAAGGGGCTAATGTACTTGTGAAAAATGGATTATCCATTGATGTTGGACAAGCAATTGACCATACTAGCCTTTTAGTAGAAGAAGAAGCTTCAATTCCTTTTAAATTAAGTTCTAGAGATGAAAGTATAGTCAAAGTAGACGAAAATGGAAAATTTGTGGGTATAGCTTCAGGGGAAACCTTTATAACCCTTGAAAGTGAAGGCGGTACTTATGTTTATCAAGTAGAAGTAAAAGATCCAACTAAAGAAGTAGCATCAGCTAGAACTTTAACAGCAACCACTGGAAAAACTATAACAACTAACAGTAATTATAGAGTATTTATTGATGCAGGACATGGTGGGAAAGACCCTGGAGCATGTGCAAATGGATTAGAAGAAAAAAAATTAACTTTAGCTATATCAGAGAAGGTACAAAGAATTCTTCAATCTCAAGGAATAGAAGTAGTAATGAGTAGAACCACGGATAAGTTTTTGGAGCTTAGAGAAATTAGTTCCCTTGCTAATAATTCAGGAGCTGATGCCTTTGCATCTATTCATATAAATTCAGCAACTAGAACTGATGCCTATGGAATAGAAACTTATTATTATCCTAATAGAATGGATTCAAAACCACTGACAGATTCTGTGCAAAAACAATTAATAAGCAGTACTGGAGCTAATGATAGAGGGGTAAAGACTAAAGATCTTCATGTGGTAAGAGAGACTAAAATGCCATCAACTTTAGCGGAATGTGGTTTTATAAGTAATAAAAGTGAAGCGCTTAAAATGAACACAAATGCTTATCAAGAATTATTAGCTAGTGGTATAAGCAAAGGTATTACTAATTATTTAAAAGCTAATGTAACCCTTTCTTCAACCCCAGGAGAGAGAATGTATGGAGCTACAAGATTTGAGACCTCTTATCTAGCAGCAAAAAAAGGATGGACAACTTCCGATACGGTAATAATAGCACCAGGAATGAGTTATCCAGATGCATTGTGTGCAGGACCATTGGCAGCAAAAAATAATGCACCGATTTTACTAGCAAGAAATGAATCTTTAAGTAGTCAAAGTGAGTTAAAAAACTTACTCTCTAGTCTAAAGGTAAAAAAAGCTATTATAGTTGGGGGACCTACTGTCCTTTCAACATCCTTTGAAAATGGAATTAAAGCTATGTCTATATCTACAGAAAGATTAGGTGGTTTAGATAGATATGAGACCTCTGTAAAAATTGCGCAGGCAGTGGGAAATAACGGTGAAGTGGCCATTGCAACAGGTGCAGGATTTGCAGATAGTCTTTCTATATCAGCTGTGGCAGGGGTAAGAAGAATGCCTATACTTTTAACTGAAAAAAGTGTATTAACAGGTACAGTGAAAAATTATTTAGATAAGCAGTCTATTACTAGAAGTTATATAATAGGGGGAACCACTGTTATATCAGATAGTGTAGCTAAAAGTATAAAAAGCCCAGAGAGAATTGGAGGAGCTGATAGATACGAAACTAATGAGAAAATTTTTAATAAATTTAAAGGTAGTTTAACTAGTAGTGAAATGTTTATGGCTCTAGGTACAAATTTCCCAGATGCACTTTCTATTTCAGCTTTAGCAGCACAAAAAAAATCTTTTGTACTATTAACAAATACAACTGCTGTAGAAGCACCAGTAATGAATGTAGTTACAAAAAATAGAGATAGTATAAGTAAAATGTATATAGTAGGTGGACCACAGTTTATAACAAGTACTATATTAAATAAATTAAGAATTAAATTATAAAAAATTAATTTAAAAAAATGTCTTAACTAAAGGTTAAGGCATTTTTTTATTAAAAATTAACAGGTGTACACAGGATTTATATGGGCAAACTAATATAAAGTTATTTTATTTAAAATATATTTTATAGAAGGGAGAAATGTTATGAGGAAAGTTATATATTTAATTTTAGTTTTATTATTAACTACTAATTTTCATGGAGCATTTGCCATAGATACACACAGTGATCCTGATTCCGTAGAGATATCTTTACCAAGAATGGTTAATAATATACTGAAAGATGAAGAAGGTGCCACAATAGAAAACGAGGAAAAGGTATATTCTAATAAGTATGTATCTGTAAATATCAATAAGCCCATTGTAAAGATTGCTAAAAATAAAGAAGCAGAAGGGATTATAAATAATAAGATATCAAAAAGAATTAATGACTTTGAAGAATATATAACAAAGCTATCAATTAGAGACAATGAATATAATATAAAAGTTGGATTAGAACCAAAACCCTATGTAATTAATGTAAATAACAATGTGACTTATAATAAGAATAATATCCTTTCAATAACACTAAACCTATATAGTTATACAGGTGGAGCTCATGGATCATCGGTAGATGAGACCTTTAACTTTGATATAAATACAGGAAATAGAGGAGTCATTGAAGATTTCTTGGGTAATAATAGGAATTATAATAAAATTATTTTAGACAATGTGAAAGCTACTATAAATAAAAATCCTGAATTATATTTCAAAGAAGCTGTAGATAAACTAAATGTAATCCCTTATAATCAAAAGTTTTTCTTAACAGATAAAGACTTAGTTATATATTTTGATGAATATGAAATTGCACCCTACGTAGCAGGAATTCCTAAATTTTATATACCCCTAAGTAAATTTCCTAAAGGTTTAAATAAAGTAAATATTCAAGTGGAAGCCCCAATAATAAAAACAATAAATTATGAAGAAAGTAGTGAAGAGTTTAATCAGTATTTATGTTATCCTAAAATTGAAAATATGATAAACAAGGATATAGAGATGAAAATTAATAACTATATTGAAGATGAAGTTTTTAAATTTATAAAGGATATAAAGTCATCAAACACTCAAAATAAGGATTCTGATAAATATGTAAAGGGAGTTACCACCTACTACAAGAGCTTATTTAAAGATAAAAATAGCATAATTTTCTATATAACCTATTCAGGAAATAATAGAAGGGATGAAAATATTTTGTTAAACAATAAAATATATGAGGTAAACTTACAGAGTGGAGAAATTAAAGTAAAGAATCAGTAGATAATTAGGTTCTATATATTAAAATCTAATGAGAGGAATTTTAAAAAAATCATATAATTTTAATTATAAATTCAATTAAAAATTTAAATAAAAATGTTGTAACACATTGGATATATGACTAGTAATATAATAAGTGAAGCATTCAATTTCGGAGGAGAGTATGCAAAATAAAACTAGTCGTAACATAATAGGTCCTGATTTAAATGAATATAGGGGCGATGTAAATTATACTCTACTTGCAACACAAACCCCATATGCTTATTTACGTGGTTCTGGTTATGGTACTGGTAGATTTAGAATAGACAGAAAATTTATTGAGTATGTAAACGGATTAAGAAATGTGGGAGTAAAAACAGGAGCATATCACTATGCAGTACCTTCTACAGATTTAACTACCGCAGATGTTCAATGTGATGGATTTATAGACATATTACAACAAGCTTATGGACCAGGAAGATATGGAGATCTATTCCCTGTAATTGACATTGAAGCACCACTAGATAAATCTATATCTACAGATGCCTTACTAGATTGGGTAGACAGATTTAGAAAGAGATTTGAAAGAAAAACTAGAAGAAAAATGATGTTATATACTGGAGCATTTTTTATTGATTTATATAATAATTTCTACCATACTAAGAAAGGCTTTATTCTAGCAGATATGCCTCTTTGGATTGCTATGTATCCAGAATTACCAGCAAATCCTCCATATCCAAGGGATCAAGGTGGATGGACTAGATGGAGAATGTGGCAATTTACTGAGAATGGAACCATGCCTGGAGTAAATCCACCAGTAGACTTAAACTATGGACCAGAAAATTTAGATTTATTAACGCAACCTAGAAGTGTAAGAGATTTTAGAGCAGTAGCAACAGGCCAAGAAATAAGAATGAATTGGACTAAAAATACTGATATAGATTTAGGTGGATATAATATATTCATAAACTCCAACTATGTAACTACATTAGGCAGAGATGCTAACTCCTATGTTTTAAAACTGGCTAACAAACCAAGTCTAGGAGAAAGGTATATAATGTCTATTGAAGCCTTTGATACAGACGGAGATTTTTCACAAGAGAGAGCTAGTGCTAATGTTACCTTTGGTAGGGAGATAGTATTTAATAATGAAGATTCCCATGAATGTCAATGTAATAACAGATGGAATGTAGATGATTATACTGATGTAAAATCTGTAGAATTTAAGGATCCTGTAGATGGTTTAGCAAAAAGATTTATTAAACCTGTTGAAAGAAAAGAAGATTTTGATATCTATGATGATTTTGTAGAAACAGATGATGAATTTGATGATATTTTATATATGAAGAGATTAGAAGCTGAAAGAGCATATAAAAAATATTATGATAATAGGGACTCTGTGGATAAATTTGGTCTTTCTGAAATTAATAGAGAGTGTAGAAGAGAGAACCCTTATAAAAAGCTAGATAAAAAATGTGAAAATCCTTGTCCAAGATGTAATAAAAACTATGAGGAGCATCACGAGGAATATGATAAGTGGAATGAAGATCAGTATGATGATATTGAAAAGGAAGTCCATGATGACAATGATATAATAGATAGAAATAATTTTAAAGAAGACATAGACTATGAAGAAATAGATACAAAAGGTATAGAACAAGAAGAAAATGATATTTTATTAGAGGATGTTGAGAATAGTAAAAGATATGAAAAACCAGTATATGATGACATCCTAAGAGAAGAATATGAAGGAGACCGTCGTAGATTAGAAAATCGTGATCCAATAAGTTATAAGGTATGTGAAGAATGTGTTCAGCCTAAGAGTAACTGCATGAAGTGTGAATATTTACTTCAAAACATGTATCTAAATAATTGTGATTATGGACACAAACATCATAAAAAGAAATACTATGATTATAAAGAATTTGATGAATGTTATCCAAGTAAGAAGAAGAGCAAGAAGAACAAAAAACATCATAAAAAACATCACAGATAATTAAAAAGTCCACTTTCTTTTAAGGAAGGTGGACTTTAATACATATTATACTTCTTTTGGTGTATCCGTAATAGGTTCAGTTTTTATAGCATACTGAAAAGCGCTTTCGTCACTATCTTCATATTGTTTTATGTCAGGGAAAGCTTCATAATCAATTTCAGAATCTTCACCACAGTGACAAGAATTTAGATTTTCTTCATAGTCATCATCTAAAAAGCTACATTGACATAGGTCTGAATCTTCATCTCTATCTTCATCTTCATTTAAATCACCCTTCATAAGAGCCTCACTTATAGACTTTATGCTCTTGTTTGAAACGGCATTTACAATTTTATCTACAACCACAACAGCACCTACAATAGCTAAAGTATTTGTTATTAATTTTTTTAAATTCATAATATCATTCCTTTCTTAAGATTCCCATTTAGTTTATGTATAATATGAGAAATTATATCTAAATATTTATTAAAATATTTTTTATTGCATTATATTAGTTTTTTGTGCCTTTATTTTTTTCATAATAGACTCTAGATTAAACATATGACTTTGAAGTATGTTAAGATTCTTACCTAAAGTCATGCTTCTAGTTATTATTCCATCAAATAGCTCCGATTCCTTTTTAGTAAGAGAATCCTTAAACTTCCCTCGTTGTTCAAAGTTAAGTTTTTCAAATTCTACAACAATGTGATAACAATACTCTAATAAATTGCCATTAATATGATTAGCTCTATTTTTGTAATTTCTTTTACAAACTAAAAATCCAATAATAATTATAATAATTACAACAACAAATGAATACATGAGCACAAAGCCTCCTTTTTAGCACACATTAATAAGTATAGGCTAAGGATAAGTTCCTGTAAAGAAAATTATTCCTAATATATAAAATATTTAATATTAGAATAGTTGTAATAACATTTTTATAGCTACGGCAAGGGACATAGTAACAAAAATAGGCTTAATAACCTTTGAACCCTTATTAATAGCTAACTTTGTTCCAAGCTTAGCTCCTAATATCATAAATACACAAACAGGTATACCAATTAGGTAATTTATGTTACCACTAAAGGCAAAGGTAACAAGAGCAGCAATATTACTAACAAAATTTAAAACTCTAGCATTGGCTGAAGCTTTAAGAAAATTAAAACCTAAAATATTAATAAGACCAAAGATTAAAAAGGAGCCTGTACCAGGTCCAAAGAATCCGTCATAGAATCCTAGTGAAAAAGCAAAGATTATAGAAATAGTCATATTCCTTTTATTTAATCCCTTAAAATTATCCTTTTCCCCAATGGATTTAGAAAAGAATGTATAAACACCTATGGCAAGAACTAGCACAAGAACTAAAGGTTGAAGAAAACTTTCATCCAATAGAAGTACAGCCTTAACGCCTAAAATAGAGCCTATTAAAGTGAAAGGTGCCACTATTTTAAGAAACTTAAAATTGCAGTTACCTGACTTTATAAAATTAATAGAACTAGTAAGCGAGGCCATAGAAGCTGTAAACTTGTTAGTTCCAAGAACCATGTGAGGAGGCAAACCAGCTATCATATAAGCAGGAACGCTTATTATCCCACCACCACCAGCAATGGAATCTACAAAGGCTGCCAGAAAACCTGCAAAGCATAAAAAAATAAAAGTAAGTGTATTCATAATTCCTCCAGAAATTTAATTTTTACAAGCTTCATATTAAAGAATATATTATAAATTTATGAAGCATAATCTACTCTTATATTATAAGGGGAAAAGGAAGAAAAAGAAACAGCATTACTTTATTATTCATAAAAGTACCCCATAGGCCAGGAGTAAAATTCCTTACCCAATGGGGCATAGTTTATTTATTTTTACACATTAAATTTTCCTTCCATAATGGTTCAGCACGTTTAGCCCAAGTTTCACCATAGTCTATAGTTTTAGCTACTAAATCATCTACATTTTCAGGATCTACATACTCTGTAGACTTAGCCCCAGAAGCCTTAACCATCTCTGCAATCTTTGGAGCATTATCAAGAATTGGGCAAGGTCTAAATTGATTTTTATTAAAAGGTTGATTCTTTTGGTATTCCATAAACAGTGGCTGTCCTAGGGCTTCAATTAAAGGAACTTCCTTTATATTAGCACTGGAGTAGTGGCAGAATACACAAGGTTCCACATCTCCATTAGCATTAATATGGCAGTATCGTCTTCCACCAGCCACACAACCACCAACATATTCAGCATCATGCCAGAAATCCATATTAAAGATTGATTTAGTAGAGCGCCAACCTCTGATAGTACGATATAGTTTTTGCCTTTGATCAGGATTAGCCATTAAGGAAGTATCTGTTTTGCAGCCTATAGGCATAAAAGTAAAGTACCAAGAGAAATAAGCACCCATATCTATCATCATATCTATAAATTCTTCAGATAAAACGCTGTCACAGTTATTAGTTGTAAAGCAAGTTGAGAATCCAAAAGGAACTCTATTTTTCTTCATAAGAGACATAGCACGAGTAATATCCTTCCAAGAACCATCACCACGTCTTGCATCAGTAGCATCATCAAAACCTTCAACACTAATAGTAGGAACTATATTTCCAACTTCACATAGGTCTTCACAGAAAGCCTGGTCAATTAAGGTTCCATTAGTAAATATCATAAACACACAATCATTATGTTTCTTAGCTAGTTTTAAAATATCATTCTTTCTAACTAACGGCTCACCACCAGTCATTATATAAAAGAAGATACCCAAATCCTTACCTTGAATAAGTAAACTATCTAATTCATCATAGCTTAAATTTAAAGCCTTGTTATAATCAGCAGCCCAACAACCGATACATTTCTTATTACAAGCAGTAGTAGGATCTATAAGTAGAGTAAAGGGAATTTCATAGCCATATTCCTTAGATTTTTTCCTAGATTCACTCCAACCTCTAATAGAAGAATTAAGAAGAAAGTTACTAAACACAGTCTCTAAAATATGAGGATTCACTTCTTTGGCTAATTTAGTCATAAGCTCTACCCAGTTATTATCCTTCTCCTTTAAAAATCCTTCAACGGCATCATATTGAGGTGTATATAAATTTTCTGTATCGAACTTCCTTAACCAATGAACAATTTTCTCAAAGTTTTTCTCAGGATTTTTCTTTAAGTATCCAAGTCCCTGCTTTAAAGCAGCCTTTTCAATTTTATATTTTACATTTAACATAAGCCATCCCCCATTTTAAATAATTTTAAAGTAAGAAAGTATCATTTTTACTCCCATAATAAGTAATATAACGCTACCACAGATATTAACTGCAACTCTGTACTTATCACCCACACGGTAGCCTACCCTAAGCCCAACAATAGATGAAATCCCTGTTATCACAAATATGATAAACATATCTATAATAATTTCAGTGCGCAGTAGAGCAAAGCCAATTCCTAATACTAAAGCATCCAAACTAGTTGCAAAGGCTAAGGAAAAAATATTTCTATAGTTAAAACTTTCCCTTTGCTCATTGATGGATTTAATAGTAAGTGCATTTTTTATCATCTTCAGTCCTAAGAAAATGAAAATAATTGCAGAAAACCATTGATTGATGGATTTAAAAGTTTCAGAATAAATTGAGCTTACTGGAAACTTGGTAATCATCATTCCAATAGTAAGCATAATAGCTTGTATTCCTCCAAATGCAAGGCCAACAATAAAATCCATACGCTTTTTAAGATAAGGTTGAGTTGCACCTGTACATACTGTCACTGTAAATGCATCTAAAGACAATCCTATTGATACTATGATTATTTCCAGAACACTCATAAGCATCTTCCTTTCATAATCTGTTTTCTTAAATTATAGTCAATGTAGATTTTTATGTAAAAATACACTTTACCATAAATGTATATCAAAAAAAACAAAAAGCAACTTATGTAGTTGCTTTAAAACAAATCTATTTAATTGTTTTATATAAGATTAGTAATATATTTTGCTAAAGCCCCATAACTTTTTATAATGGCTTGAACACAATATCTTCTAAGGAATTAGAAAGTAGTAAATAATATTTTTCAGCTAACTCATGAGCAGGAACTTGTACACCTTTTTTAAGCCAAGTAATTAAAAAATAGGTTAAACCTCTAGAGTAATAATTAGCAATTTCAGAAGCGGTGAGAATTCCTTCAAAATTCATATTTTCTATATCTAGCACAGAGAATAATTCTTCAAACATCTTAAGAAGAAATTTATATATTATACTTTCAAAGGAATTTTGTCCTTCTATTTTCATAGCTTTAATATAAAACTCTTTATTATTTTCTATCCTAGTAAGAACAAAAAGAATTGTCTCATTAAACATTTTATTATCTATAAGAAGGGTTGCACCTTCAAATATATCCTTATAACAAATCCATTCAAGCAGTTCATACTTATCAGCAAAGTGGTTATAAAAGGATGGTCTTATTAACTTTGCCTCATCAGTAATCATTTTTATAGTTATCTTATCAAAGGAATGTTGAGTCATTAACTTTTTAAAGCTATCAACTATCAGTGCTTTAGTATTTTCTTTTTTAGATCTCACAGTATAACCTCACCCCTTTAAAGATATTCTAAAAGTTTTCCACAGTTTTAATCATTATATCAACTTCCTATATTTTATGTCAATTAAGCCGTATATATGCCATAATACTAAGAGTTACCACATTCAATGTAAGGAGAAGCTTTAAAATTCCTAGGGATATACCATAAAAGCCTAGATAAAATCTGGGGGATAATATATAATAAACTAGGTAATTTCAAATAAATATATACCTATTTACCTAGGAAACAATATATCTAGAAAACTATGAACCTATATAAATATGAACCTATATAAATATTAAAATAGTTAAATAGGGAACAATAAAACAATATACCTATATAAATTTTTAACTAGGAAACTATATAACTAGTTAACTATTTGTTCTGTTCATGCGGGTTTCAGAGGTTTTGGTGATTTTCAGAGTCATATTTGGAACCCCAAAATAGAGGGTAAAAAATTTAGTTAAGACTTACAAAAATACCTAATAAATAAAATTATTTTAAAATAAAAAATTAAAACTAACATAGAATTTTATTAGATAAGGAGATAAACATGAGAAAGAGAAAAGAATATGAATTTATCATAGAGGGTACAGAATTTCCAGGAAAGGGAGTTGCATTCCATGAAGGAGAAAAAGTAGCTATAAAAAGTGCATTGCCTGGGCAAAAGGTTAGAGCAAGAGTAACTAAAAAAAATTCCAATGGAGTAGAAGCTAAACTTCTTGAAGTTTTAGAAGACGTAGACTACAAAGTAAAGCCAGCCTGCGATATCTTTGGAATTTGTGGAGGATGTAGTCAAGGAGACTTATCACTAGACACTCAACTTAAATTTAAAGAAGAACAAGTAAAGGCACTATTAGATAACAAAGGTATAACAGATTATGAGTACCTAGGAATAGAAAGCAGCCCACTTCACTATGAATACAGAAATAAAATGGAATTCACCTTTGGAGACTTTGAAAAAGGTGGAGAACTAACCCTAGGAATGCACGCTAAAGGAAAAAGCTTTTCCATAGTATCAGTACATAACTGTCAAATAGTAGACGAAGACTTCAGAGCTATAATAAATGCAACCATAAACCACTTCAGAGGAGAAAACCTTCCTTATTATAGAATCTTAAAACATGAAGGCTTTTTAAGAAATTTAGTAGTAAGAAAGGCTATAAACACAGGAGAAATATTAGTTAACATAGTTACAACTACCCAAGTAGAATATGACTTCACAGCCTTTGTAGATGCTTTAAAAGGATTAAATCTAAAAGGAGAGCTCACAGGAATAATCCATACCTTAAATGATTCTCTATCAGATGTAGTGCAAGCAGATTCTGTAGAAATACTACATGGAAAAGACTATATAATAGAAAATCTTCTAGGATTAAAATTTAAAATAAATCCATTTGCCTTCTTCCAAACTAACACTAAAGGAGCTGAGAAGCTTTACTCTATAGTAAGAGACTTCATAGGAGAATCAGAAGACAAAGTAGTCTTTGACCTATACTGCGGAACAGGAACCATAGGACAAATAGTAGCTCCAAAAGCAAAAAAAGTAGTAGGTATAGAGCTAATAGAAGAAGCCGTAGAAGCTGCAAAAGAAAATGCTAAAATTAACGGACTAAACAACTGTGAATTCATAGCAGGAGATGTAGCAGTAACCATAAAAAATGTAACAGAAAAACCAGACATAATAATCCTAGACCCACCAAGACCAGGAGTACACCCAGTAGCCCTAGACTACGTAATAAAATTTGACGCCAAAGAAATAATCTACGTATCCTGTAACCCTAAAACCCTAGCAGTAGACCTAGAAGTATTAACTGCTAATGGATATAAGGTGGAAAAGGTGAAAGTTATGGATATGTTCCCGCATACGCCGCATGTTGAGGTGGTCACAAAACTTACTAAGAGCAAAGCGAATTAGGAAGTTTTAAGAGTGCCACCCATGCAAGGGCTCCCCAAGAATCCGAGCGAAGCGACGGATGATTGGCAGGAGACTACTGCTGAGGCGGTTGTGAAGCTTACGAAGAGTGTTTAAGTATTAGGAAATAGAAATACCCTAAATATAAAGGATTTCCGAGAGCGAAAGAGTTGCTGCTAAATTCACAGCAGTGACTTTCAGTCCTGGAAATCCTTATTTTATTGTTCTTCTTCAAGCTCTTTCAAGGTTTTTCCTTCTGTAGTTTTCCACTCAGTTAGACCATTTACATGACCACCGATAACGAAAGCAGCAGCATAGGAAGGGCTATTAAATAGAACATCCTCTTGTAATACTTCTTGGTCATCTATTTTTGCATTTTTTCGGGCTTCCTTAATTCTCACAGGGATGCTTGGAGAATCTTTTGTTTCAATATGGCTACCTTTTAAAACGACAAAACCTTCACTAGTCTGCTTGCAAGAGGCTTCAATGAGCTGCCCACTCTTTCGACTTTTTCTCTTAAGATATAGAATCAATTCTGGTTCATTGTCCGTGGTAGATTCAGAAATAATGGTTTTTGGCTCTGTAAATGGGAGGAATACCTTATGTCCAAGTGTACCCATAATGATTTTTGCATAATCTATGAATTCCTCAAGTTCGCTTTCTTTTTCTTCTGTAATATTACCGGGAGTTGGGTCGTTCCCATTCTTAACAGTGTAGCGGTTTGCCTGCATTGCAAGATTACAGAAACGATTTTCAAGATAACTAATCTCAGTGGGACCAAATGAATTGTTAGAGGTTGTGAAAACAATGGCCTCTGTCCAATAATCTTTCTCAGCATTACGTTTATGTTCCTGCAAGCGATTGAGAATTCCTTCACCATTTTTTCTTGCACCTGCTTGACCTATGTAAACAACATTTTTCCCAGTTTGGTCTGACGTGCCAAATAGAAAGTAAACACCACTTTGTTTTAAATCATCTCTTTCTTTACACTTATCTAACTCAGTACGTGGAATTTTATATGCAACACCTGTCCAGTTGGCAAGGGTACATTTCATACGACCGTTTGCATTACCATCCATTAAGAACAGATTTATACTTTTCCCTCTTGTTGCCATTAGTAGCACCTCCTAATAATTTATTCATTTACTTTATGCTCTCCTATTGTTAGGTTGTATCTTAATACCACTAATTGTAAATTAGCATTTATATCTATAAGTGTCAATATTAAATTGATGTTTTGGGTGAGTGAGAATGTTCTTTTGTGGTAATAACATCAAGAAAACAACTTCTGTGATACCACAGTTGTTTTGGAAAATTGTATCTGAAGGCCGTAACAAATAGTGAACACAGTTTGCTTAACTTTTAAAAAGAATCCAGAGTTATCATTCGTAGATATATTTGCAGATGATGATATAGCAGTATTAATACAAAAAAGCGTGACGAGTTTAATAGAATGACTGAGGAATGCGTGGTTGGAAATATTGATATGGTTTTACCCAAGTCAATTAGTCGCTTTGCTAGGAACACTTTGGATTGTTTACAATACATCCGTAAGGTAAAAGAGAAGAACATTGCAGTATATTTTGAAAAAGAAAATATTAATAGTTTGGATTCCGAGGGAGAAATTATGCTTACAATCATGGCATCCCTTGCATAGCAAGAAAGTTAGAGTTTAAGTCAGAATGTGAAACTTGGTATTCAGTATCTATATCAATAGGGCATCATTCAAATAAATACTAATAGGTTTTAGGATATAAAAAGGATGAAAATAAACACCTTGTAATTATTACTGAAGAGGCAGAGTTAATAATTACAAGGTGTTTATCGAGAATATCTTGAAGGCTCTAGCATGGATAAAATAAAAAAGTACTTAAAAACGATGGGATACTGAAAAGTGCAGGTAAAAAAAGGTGGAATACCAGTATAATTCGAAAGATACTCAGCAACGAGAAGTATATGGGCGATGCACTTTTGCAGAAAACTTATATCGTTAATTTTCTTACAAAAAAGAGAGTTCAAAATAACGGTGTTGTTCCACAATATTATGTAGAAAATAGCCACGAAGTTATAATTCAAAAAGAGATTTTTATGCAGGTTCAGGAAGAACTGATTCGCAGAAGTACAGGTCATGTAGGTACAAGTGGTAAGAAAAGAAATTTTAGTTGTAGCCATCCATTCTCACAGATTGTTTTTTTGCGGGGAATGTGGAGAGATATACTGCAGAGTTCATTGGAACAACAGAGGCAAGAAATCTATTGTTTGTAGATGCGTCAGTAGATTGGAGAACACAGGCTTAGCTTGCAACTCAAGGACGGTGCTTGAGGATTTATTAAAGGATGCCGCTGTAAGAGCAATTAATGATTTGCTTGGGCAAAAGAATGATTTTTTAGAAGTTCTTAGCAATAATATAGAAACGGTAATTAATGAAAAGTATACCAGTGCAATAGCTGAAATAGAGAAAAAGCTAGAAGATCTACGAAATCAACTATTAATATGGGCCAATTCTAAAGAGGATTATAACGATAATGCTGATGAGGTTTATCGCCTACGGGAAGAAAAGCATTATGCTTTAGCAGAAGATGCAGAAAAGAAAGCAGCGGGCCAAAGACTTATGGATATGACAGCTTTCCTAAAGGAACAACCAACGCTTATTGATGAATGTGATGAGCAGTTGATAAGGAGGTTGATTGGAAAGAGTATGGTGCATGAGGATAAGTTCACCGTAGAATTTAAATCTGGGGTAGAAGTTGAAGGTGAGGTGGAGATGTAAATAAAATTGGAAAAGTGGAGCACACTTTGGGTTTATATAAGCCTAGAGGGTGTTTTTGCCTATTTATAAAAAAATTACATATTAAATGCAGCAACGTCATATTTTGACGTTGTTGCATGGTATAATTAGAATGTAGCAAGAAAGTAATAGAGTTTAAGGGTGATTTAATGGACAAGATAACAAGGTTGCTTTTGTTATATTCAAAGCTGACACAAGGAGAAAAAGTCAATAAACTTAGCTTTTGTATGGAGACAGATAGTTTGCCTAGAACATTTGATAGGGATATAGAGGATGTGCGATTATACTTAAGTGAGCTGTTCTGTAATGAAGAGTTAATCTATGATAGGCAGGAAAATGTTTATTACTTTGCAGGTCCGCAAAGAAAAGCACTGGAAACTATGGAGTATCTGTTTATTGAAAGAGTGTTATTAGATACTGGTGCACTTCGGGCTGATGAAATGGATGGATTGCTCACACATTTGGCAGAGAATGCTGAAAACGCAGGTAAAATGGTAATACATGAAAAAGAATGTATAAAGAAGTATGATGAACCTCTTCATAAAAAAGCAATCCTTAAGATGCATGGTGACTTGGCAACTATAATAACGAATAAATCTATTATTAGAATAAACTATATAAAAATGAGTGGAGAGGTGGTTGAAAGAGAAGTAATTCCGTGTGCAATAAAATATGACTTTGGATATTTGTATTTAATAGCATTTTTAAAGACAAGCAATAAGCAATATCCGGCATATTTTCGACTAGACAGAATTTATTCGTTCTCTGTTGCTCGAAGTCAAAGGATAGGTGAGAAGCAAAGTGTAGTTCAATATATGGAGAGGTATTCAAAAGGGATTACTCAGATGTATGGAGGTGAATTTATAGAGGTTCTTATTTCGTGTAAAAAAGAGTTTTACCCATACATACATGATAAATTTAGAAATGCCAATATTGTAGAGGTTAAAGCTGATACAGTAAGTGTAACTCTAAATGTATTTGAGGATGGATTTATAAAATGGATAATGAGTCAACCAATAGAGTTAGTCCAGATAATAAAGCCACAGGAAGTGAAAAAGAAGATTACAAATGAAGCAAAAAAAATTGTTACAATATATGCGGAGGTGCATGAATAATGGCGAAGAAAATTAAATTTCCTTTAGAGATGAATAACGGAGTAATGGTTAGAACTTTAGAAGAATTAAGAGAAAATTTTAATCTAGAAAAAGTGGTAAACTACTTTATTAGTGGAAAATTAATAACATGGTTAAATGACAGATATTATGAAAGTGAAGCAATACAAGTTGGAGAGTTAAATAGCTCAAGCTTAGACTTTAAAAAAAAGATTTGTGAAATATTTGATATTGAATATATTGAGGAAAACGATATTGATATAGAAAACATTGAAAAAAGGAATAGTAAAATTACTAAACTTAAACAGTTTACTGAAAATGAAGATATTATAAGAAATGTTGATCTAGTAGCATTTAATCAAGAGGAATTATCAGACTTGTTAGATGAAAATGCTAAAACAATATATCTCTGTGATGAGAGATTCTATCTTCCTTTAAGTAAAAATGATATTAAATATATAGGTATCTCAAATCCCGTTTTGGTTATAAATAGTAAAAGCGATATTGATTTAGATGAAAAAAACATTGTCATAGAGGACTGTATTCTAAAAAGTGATAACTCTATTTTTTTAAAAACTGCAAATTCAAAAGGTATTACTTATAGAGGCGAAATTAAAAAACAAAATTTTGAATATCTTGATTGGAAAGTATATATAAAAGAAGGAATATTTTATGTTGATGAATTAAATGATGAGTTCGAATTCAACTGTGAGCAAGACAGTAAAGGAAAGTGGTATAAAAATGTAAACAGTTTGTATAGAAGCAGAATAGATGGAAGTGATGAGCAATTATTAGTAACTGATGGTACTCCTGTAGCAGATTTTTGCGTAGCTGATGATATTATTTTCTTTACCACAGGATATAAGAGTATCCTGAGTAACTTAAAAGTACACAGGGTTAATTTAGATGGAAGTAATAGAATGGATATGAATATAGAATGTTCAAGTTGTGATATGAGGTTGAAAACTATTGGTGATGAGTATAAAAGTATATTATGTAACAAGAATTATTTTTTATGGATAGAAGAAGTGAAATATAGTGCAAGCTTATATAAGGCAAAACATGATGGTACACAAAAAGAAAAGATTTTAAGTCTAGATTATTTAACATTTAAGAGTGCAAAAATAACTGATAAGTATTTATTTTACATTCAAGGTAAAAACAATACTTTATACAGAGTGGATTTAGATACAAATTCAAATGTACAAATTGATACAAGTATTAATAAATTGGATACAGATGGTAAAAATTTATATTATTTAAAATGGGAGAGCACTGGGTGGGGAGAATATAAAAATGATCCTCAAAATTGTTTTTACAAAACAGATTTAGATGGAAAAAATAAAGTGTTATTAGAGCATCATTATCCATTTAGTGCTGTAGTTCGTATGAATTATTCAAAGGGGATATTGTATTATTATACTCGAAAAAAAATGGGATGTTTATCTATTGATAGTAATTCTCCAGAAATTGA
This sequence comes from Clostridium sulfidigenes, assembly GCF_052067195.1. Classification (NCBI taxonomy): domain Bacteria; kingdom Bacillati; phylum Bacillota; class Clostridia; order Eubacteriales; family Clostridiaceae; genus Clostridium; species Clostridium sulfidigenes. Next base: position 47,519 of record NZ_JBQHQR010000015.1, read on the forward strand.
AAATAAAATAATACTTAGTGAGTTTAAATAAAATATTTTGAATTACTTTACAAATAGAAAGGTGTTGGGGTTATTGTGAATTATAGTTTAAAAGATAAATTAGCCCGTTATATAGATGCTGGATTTCCTATCATATATTTGAATACATTTGAAGAAGATAAAGTTGATTTAATTATTAAAGAAGTAAGTTGTGGAAAAGAAATTTATGAATGGAATGAGACAAATGGCTACATAGATTTCGAAACAAAGACACCAATGACAGAGGACTGTACTCTAGAGATGATGCTTGACCAGTTGAAACCTCAAGAAATGTTGGATAGAAAAATAATTCTACTGAAGGATGTTAATGCCTATTTAGATGATCCTAAGATTGTTTCAAAAATTAAGGGTGTAGCCAGAATGATTAACCAAGGTGTGGATGCTACAGTGGTAATTATTTCTAATATATTGGTCATTCCTAAAGAGTTAGAAAAATTTATTACCATTCTTGAAATGGATTATTTGAGTAGCGATGAGATTAAACAGATAATTCTAGACTTTATCCAAGAAAATGATCTTGATGCAGTTAAAGATAGTCTTGTTGATGAACTTGCTGTTGCATTTAAAGGGTTAACTGAATTTGAAATTCATAATCTTTTGGCACTATCATACGCTGATGATGGGGAATTGACAAGGCGTGATTTAAGACTTATTTTTGACCAAAAGCAGCAGATGATAAAAAAAGCTGGGATTTTGGAAATGATTCCGCTTAAAGAAACCATAGACGATATCGGTGGTCTAGAAAATCTAAAAGAATGGTTTATTCGCAAAGCAAAGATTTATAAAAACATGAATAAGGCAAAACAGTATGGTGTGGATATGCCAAAAGGTGTATTGATTGCAGGAGTACCTGGATGTGGAAAGTCATTAAATGCCAAGGCAGCAGCTAACCTGTTTGAAGTACTACTTCTTCGATTAGATATGGGAAGATTGATGGGGAAATATGTAGGTGAATCTGAGGGCAATCTCAGAAATGCAATTGCTCTTGCAGAGGCAATATCACCATGTGTTTTATGGATAGATGAATTAGAAAAGGCTTTTGCTGGAATTGGTGGAAACGGTGGTGGTGCAGAAGTCACTACTCGATTGTTTGGTAATTTTCTTACATGGATGCAAGAAAAAGACAGTCCAACATTTGTAGTAGCTACAGCAAATGATATTACAAAATTGCCACCAGAATTATTACGAAAGGGTCGTTTTGATGAAATCTTTTATGTAGGCTTGCCAAATGAATATGAAAGAGAGAAAATTTTTCAAATACACATTAATAAACGTAGACCTCAAGACTTGAAGAATATAAGAATATCTGAACTTGTTGTAAAAACAAAAGGGTTCAGTGGAGCTGATATTGAAGGTGTTATTAAAGATGCAGTGGAGACAGCATTTGCAGATTATAAGAAATGTGTAGAAACGCAAGATGTAATTAATGCTATAAATAATACGCATTCACTTTCAGAAATTATGAAGGATGCGCTTGAAAAGATGTCTAAGGAATATGAAAATAGAAAATTCAAGAATGCTTCTAAGTGAGGTGGGAAGAATGGAAGAAAAGAAAAATTCAAATGAAGTTACTAGTGCGGAGTATATATCTGAAAGAGAGGCTAAAACTGTAAAGGAACTTTTTAAGAAGTATCTTAAATCGTATAAAGAAAAAGATGTATCAGTGACAGATAAAGAATGGTTAGAGCAATTATTTAAGACCGAATTGTCAGAAGTAACTGATGAAGAAGCAAAGCAAGACGCTGAAGAGATTGTAGAATCTATAAAAGTGTTTAATAGCAATTTGCAGTCTGTAAATGAGGCCGCAACACGAGGGATATCTAAAGAAAGTTGGCTTGCAGATAAAATGCAAGAAGCATCTGTAGGTATGGCTGTAAATGAATATGGTGAAGTTCTGCAATCTATGGATAATATACTTTATCAGAAGAATATGGAGTTGGCAGATGCCCTTCAACGTTCAACAGATGGTAACATTAAGATGAGTCCTAATTTGGATGGAAACATCGCAGAAAATATGATTGCAAAAACAACAGAGTTAAGTGGATTTTCGCAAGGAAAAAATATCAAGGTTGAGGTGCGAGATGTTTTTACAGAAAACTCTGTAGATGTAAGAGCTATCAATTTGGATACAGGGAAATATCAGAACTACCAGTTGAAGTTTGGTAAGGATGCTAAAGCTACAATAGATTTAATTGAACGTGGAAACTACAATAACCAACAAATTATTGTTCCTTCAGAACAGTTAGAAGAGGTTAAAGCTCATTTCAAAGCAAAAGGTTCATCTAAAACAATAACAAATCATATCGACGCTTGGGGTGCAAAAGGCAAAAAGTTCACAAAGGAAGATATGAAAGAACTTCAAGTTGCAGCGCAAGAAGATGGAATTATGCCAAGTATGGATTATAGTCATTATCAAACTAAAGATTTGGCAATGTCTATCGGAAAAAATGCAGGTGCAATGGCATTACAAGCTGCAGCAGTTACAACAGGACTTAATGTTGCTAGTAAGATATTCAATGGTGAAAAAGTTGACGCTGATGAAATAGTTGAGATTGCAATTAAAACAGGAGCAGACACATCTGTTAAAGTTGTTACTGCTGGAACACTTCAAGTAGCTATTCGAAAAGGCATAATCTCATTTATACCAAAAGCAACTCCTGCTGGGGTAATTGCATATATTGCTTGCGTAGGAATTGAGAATGTAAAGATATTAGCAAAGATTGCATCTGGAGAGTTATCTATGACAAAAGGGCTCGACCAAATGGGAAGAGTTACTACATCTATGGTAGGCGGTCTGTGGGGAATGGCAAAAGGAGCAGCTCTTGGAGCTAAATTGACAGGATGGATTCCAGTGGTGGGTGCTCCATTGGCTGTAGTAACTGGATTTATTGGAGGAATGGTCGGCTATTTTGGCGGTTCAAAAATTGGTGACACAATTTATAATGCTGGAAAGAAAGTTGCAAGTGCTGCAAGAAGCGTAGCAAAGGCTGCAGTAAACGGACTGAAATCTGCAGGTCGAGCTATAAGTACGGGTATTTCCAAGGTAGGTAGTGCGATAGGAAGATTATTTAGCTGATGGATAAAATAGGTGGTGGTAAATTTGCAGGGAATAATGGATTTTGCTTTGTTGGTGAAAATTAGCAAACTTGAGTATTTGGAATCTATACAGAGTGGAAAACTGTATATGAATAACCTAAAATTCTATGTAGATATGGAAAAGACTACAGGTGAGCAAGGGATAGGAGATGTCCAAGAAGCATCTTGGATAAATATAAAAAAACATAAATTATTCATACAAGTAGAAGGCGAAGAAAGAAAAGAAGTGCCAATAGGTCCTGCTCCAGGAATAGTTTATGATGAGGAAGCATTATATCATCCAGTGTTCTGCATGATGTTCAAACTTATTAATTTACAAAAAGAAAACGAAACACAAAGTGTTGGACAGTTTCAATTATCAAAAGAAGAACTGGCTGATTTCATAGATAATGATATTGGTGCCTTAATAATTACAGATGTCGGTGAGTTCTTAAAACGAGTTCAAATTGCAACTCAAGAGATTGGCATTGCTGGGAAACATGGTGCAGTTAAATATCGTGATAAACGCATTCCTAATATTGTGAATGGTGGAATTCAGTTAGATGATTCTTTTACAAAAGACCTTAGATTTCAAAAACAGTCAGAGTTTAGAATAGAATTATTTACCCAAAGAAAAGAAGCTATGATTCTTGATATTGGGGATATACACGATATATCTTTTATTGTTGGGTATGATAGAATATTTGACAAACTATCTATTATTTTTCAGGAGCAAGTGGACTAACATATTCTTTCAAAAATAGAAGTATAGGGCTACTAATAATGTTACAGTTGTGCGATAAACTAGTGATATGTTCCCGCATACCGATAGTGTAAAAAAATCAGTCGATATATTCCCATAAACGAGAGTTGGCATTTGACGTACTTTTTATCCTCTCGTGCCACGTGGAAACGGTTGTCTTGATGTCAAAAGCTGAGGATAAGTAAACTGCTAAAAATATAGTAAAATCAATAGTTGTAGAGTATAAACCATCTGCTGGATTGAGTCTGGTATGTGGTTTTGTTTTGGTTTTTGGGGTTGGAAGAGGGGATTTGATAGTGTAGGTAAAATGGTCTACTGGTAGAAATGTTGCAGGGGTATTACAAGTGAGTGTGGGGGAAGTGGTCGACTAAGAAAATTGGAAGACTTTGTAGAATAAAATTATAGCAAATGTTATAATTAAGGAAGTGATATGGAGGTGTAAAGAATGGATTTTTCAAAAGTTGTAAAAGCGATACGAAAAACGTTGGACATTAGTCAAGAACAGCTTGCAAAAGAACTCCATGTTAGTTTTGCCACCATCAACAGATGGGAAAATGGGAAAAATAGTCCGAATATGTTAGAGAGAAAAGCTTTATACGATTATAGTAAGGAAATGGGAATAGATTTGGAATTGCTTAAGAAATTAATGGAATGCTAATTTCGATTTTTATGAATTGAAGAGAAAGAGGGGGAAACTATGGTTAATCAGAATCCAGAGCAAAAATCTAGGGACAAAATAGATTTGATGTTAAATCAGGCTGGATGGGTAGTACAGTCAAAAAACAAAGTAAATTTATCTGCTGCACAAGGTGTTGCTGTTCGTGAATATCAGACCGATATTGGCCCTGCAGATTATGTACTATTTATTGATAGAAAACCTGTTGGTGTAATTGAGGCGAAAAAAGAAGAAGAGGGGCAAAGACTTACTGTTGCAGAAGACCAATCATCAGGATATGCCCAAGCAAAACTGAAGTATAATTTGAATAAAGAACCTCTACCTTTTGTATACGAAAGTACAGGTTTAATAACTCGTTTTACTGATTACCGAGACCCAAAACCTCGTTCAAGGGAATTATTTCATTTTCATCAACCTGCAACATTACTAGAATGGATTAAGCAACTAGAAACATTAAGAAAAAGGCTAATAAACATTCCAATTTTAGATAAAGAAGGATTACGTCCTGCTCAGATAAATGCTATTGAGAACTTAGAAATATCTTTTAAAAATAATAGACCTAAAGCACTTATTCAGATGGCTACTGGTGCGGGCAAGACATTTACAGCTTGCACTTTTGTATATAGATTATTGAAGTTTGCACAGGCTAAAAGGATTCTATTTGTCGTTGATACAAAAAACCTAGGCGAACAAGCTGAGCAAGAGTTTTTAAAATATCAGCCAACAGACGATAATAGAAAATTTACGGAGCTGTATAATGTTCAGAGATTAAATTCCAGTTATATTGCTTCTGATAGTCAAGTTTGTATTTCCACTATACAAAGACTATATTCTATTTTAAAAGGGGAAGAATTGGAAGAATCAGCAGAACAGGAAAATCCAAATGAAAAAAGCTGGCAATGGCAAAAGAAAGAACCGATGCCTGTTGAATACTCAGCAAAAAATCCTATTGAACAATTTGATTTTATTATTATAGATGAATGTCACCGTTCAATTTATAATTTGTGGAAACAAGTGCTTGATTATTATGATGCATTCCTAATAGGCCTGACTGCTACGCCTGATAAAAGAACTTTTGGTTTTTTCAATGAAAATGTAGTCAGCGAATATACTTACGAAGATTCTGTTGCAGATGGAGTCAATGTTCCTTATGATATGTTTACGATAGAGACTGAAATTACACAAGCGGGAGCAAAAATTAAGGCAAAAGAATATGTAGATAAGAGAGAAAAATTGACTAGAAAGAAGAGATGGGAAAGGCTAGATGAAGAATATATTTATACTTCAAATAAGCTAGATAAAGATGTTGTCAATCCTAGTCAAATTAGGCATATAATCAAAGCTTATAAAGAAGCTTTGCCACAAATTTTCCCAGACCGTTTTGATGAAAATGAAGAATTTGAAGTGCCTAAAACACTGGTATTCGCAAAAACAGATAGTCATGCAGATGATATTATTCAAATTATTCGTGAGGAATTTAATGAAAGCAATGATTTTTGTAAAAAGGTTACCTATAAAATTGATGAAGATCCTAAATCGGTTTTGAATCGTTTTAGAAATTCATGGGCGCCAAGAATTGCCGTAACTGTAGATATGATAGCAACAGGTACAGATGTAAAACCACTTGAGGTTTTGCTGTTTATGAGAGATGTAAAGAGCATTAATTATTTTGAACAGATGAAGGGGCGTGGAACACGAACCATTAGTTTTGATGACCTTAAGCGTGTTACGCGCACTGCAAAACACACAAAAACGCATTTTGTTATTATTGATGCTATTGGTGCGACAAAATCTAAGAAAACTGATAGCAGACCACTTGAAAGAAAACCAAGTGTGCCTTTGAAAGATCTTTTAGGGGCAGTTGCTATGGGAGTGCAAGATGAGGATTTATTTACTTCTCTTGCAAATCGTTTGATACGATTAGAGAAACAATTTACAGATGACGAAAAAGTCAAATTTGAAGAAATAAGTGGCGGAAAGAGCATGAATTCGGCAATTAAGGATTTATTAAATGCTTATGATCAAGATATTATTGATTCCAAAGCTCAAGTGCTTATAGATAAAATTCCTGAAGCAGAACGTTCACCTGCTAAAGAAGAAGCATGTCGTCAACAAGTACAAGATGAATTGGCTATTGATGCGGCGAAACTTTTTACAGGAGAATTGAATGAATACATTGAAAATGTAAGAAAGGTACATGAACAAATTATTGATATTGTCAATCAAGATAAAGTTTTACGAGCTGAATGGGATAGTTTTACAATAGAGAAGGCTGAGGAGTTAGTTAAAAATTTTAAAAGCTATATAGAAGCTCATAAAGATGAAATAACAGCATTAAGTATTTTTTATGATCAGCCTTATAAAAGACGAGAAATTACTTTTAAGATGATTAAGGAATTATTAGAAAAAATCAAACTTGAAAAACCTTTGCTTGCACCTCATTATGTTTGGGATGCGTATTCACAATTAGAAGAAGTAAAGGGTGATAATCCTAAAAGTGAGCTTGTTGCATTAGTATCACTCATTCGAAGAGTTGCAGGAATTGACCAGCAACTTACACCATATAGTAAAACGGTTGATAAAAATTTTCAGAATTGGGTTTTTGGAAAACAAGCAGGCTCGTTAAAGTTTAATGAGGAACAGATGGACTGGTTAAGAATGATAAAAGATCATATAGCAACAAGTTTTCATGTAGAAGTGGAAGATTTAGACTACACACCTTTTGACGCACAAGGAGGCAGAGGGAAAATGTATCAGTTATTTGGAGATAAAATGGATGAGATTATAAATGAATTAAATGAGGTGTTGGTAGCGTAATGAGAGAAGATTGGATAGAAGTGGAATTGGGAAAGTTAGGTAAAGTAGTGTCAGGCGGAACTCCTAAAACAAGTATACCTGAATTTTGGGGAGAAGATATTTCTTGGATTACACCTGCTGATTTATCAGGATATGGTGAAAAATATATAACTAAAGGAAAAAAAAGCATAACAATAGAAGGACTTCAGAAATCTTCAGCTAAATTGATGCCACAAAATTCGGTTTTATTTTCTTCAAGAGCTCCTATTGGATATGTTGTAATTGCAAAAAATGAATTGTGTACTAATCAAGGATTTAAAAGCTTAATTCCATATAGTATTGTATACTCAGAATATGTGTATTATCAATTCAAGGCATTAAAGAATACAGCTGAAAAAAATGCAAGTGGAACAACATTTAAGGAATTATCTGCAAAAGCTTTTGCTATGTTACCTTTTAAACTTGCACCTCTTCCTGAACAGCGAGCCATAGTAGCAAAAATCGAGCAGCTTTTTAGTGAATTAGATAATGGAATTGATAATCTTAAAAAATCTAAAGAAAAGTTGGAGATTTATCGTCAAGCTGTATTGAAAAAAGCTTTTGAGGGGGAGTTGACGAACGCCATTATCACATATAAGTCATTATCATATTTTGCAATATTAATAACAAAAGGAGCTTCCCCTAAATGGCAGGGATTTGATTATATTGATGATAGTTCGCAGTTGTTATTTATTACCAGTGAAAATGTAAGAGAAGGGTATATGGATTTGTCAAAAAAGAAATATCTTTCAATTGGCTTTAATGAAATTCAAAAACGTTCAGTTTTAAATAAAGGAGATGTCCTGTTTAATCTTGTAGGTGCTTCGATTGGAAGATCTGCAATATTTGAAGAGGATAAGTTAGCAAATATAAATCAAGCAGTAGCAATTATTAGACTTAATGAAGAATTATCTAATAAATATTTAAATTATTTCTTAAACTCAGAGGTTGCTAAGCAAGAATATCTGAAAAAAAAGGTTGATGTTGCAAGAGCCAATCTTAGTCTTAAAGATGTAAACGAAATTATAGTGCCTCTTTGCTCAAGAACAGAGCAAAATCAAATAGTTCAAGAAATCGAAACTCGCCTTTCTGTTTGTGACAATATCTTAACCAACATAGATGAAGGTCTTGAAAAATCAGAAGACTTACGCCAAAGCATTCTAAAAAAAGCTTTTGAAGGTGAATTGTTAAGTAAAGACGAGTTAGAAGCATGTCGAAAAGAACCAGATTGGGAACCAGCTGAAAAACTTTTAGAGAGAATAAAAAAAGAGAAATAAAGTGAGGATGTTAACATGAGTAATGAAGCAAGTATAGTATCAAAAGTATGGAGTTTTGCCAATATTCTTAGAGATGATGGGGTAAGTTATGGAGATTATTTAGAACAGCTTACTTATTTGCTTTTTCTTAAAATGGTTGATGAATTTGCAAAACCTCCATATAATCGAAAAATTAGTGTTCCAGAAGGCTGTGATTGGGAAACTTTAAAAAATGAAAGTGGAGCAGCATTAGAGTCTCGTTATAATAAAACATTAAAAGAACTATCGAATGTAAAAGGTATTCTAGGACAAATTTTCACAAAATCTCAAAATAAGATTCAAGACCCTTCAAAACTCTATAAAATCATTGATATGGTAGATAAAGAGAAATGGAGCATGATGGGTGCGGATCTAAAAGGTAAAATCTATGAAGGCTTATTAGAAAAAAATGCTGAAGATACAAAGAGTGGTGCGGGTCAGTACTTTACACCTAGAGCTCTTATTCAAGCTATGGTAGCTTGTGTTCAGCCTGAGCCAATGAAAACTATAACAGATCCTGCATGTGGGACAGGCGGATTTTTTTTAGCGGCATATGACTACATCATCAACAACCATCACTTAGATAGAGAACAAAAGGAGTTTTTAAAAAATAAAACTTTTTATGGGAATGAAATTGTAGCAAATACTCGAAGAATGTGCTTGATGAATATGTTCCTTCATAATATAGGTGAAATAGATGGTGAAACATTTATTTCATCTGCAGATGCCTTGGTATCTGATGAAGGCAAAAGATTTGACTATGTATTGGCAAATCCACCTTTTGGAAAGAAATCTAGTATGACGATTACCAATGAAGAAGGTGAGCAGGAAAAAGAAGATCTAGTTTATAATCGCCAAGATTTCTGGGTTACAACTTCGAATAAGCAATTGAACTTTTTACAACATATCAGAACCCTACTAAAAGAAACGGGAGTAGCTGCAGTAGTGCTGCCTGATAATGTTCTTTTTGAGGGTGGAGCGGGAGAGACTGTTAGAAAAGAACTGTTAAAAACAACAGAACTTCACACAATTTTAAGGCTACCGACGGGAATATTTTATAGACCTGGAGTAAAAGCAAATGTACTATTCTTTGATAACAAGCCAGGAGCCAAAGATTCTTGGACGAAAGAAATATGGTTCTATGATTACAGAACAAATATTCACCACACGCTTAAAAAGAAACCTTTGGCATTTAATGATTTAGAAAAGTTTATAAAATGCTATAATCCAACGAATAGAAATAATCGTGTAGAAACTTGGTCAGAAAGCAATCCTGAAGGTAGATGGCGTAAGTTTACTTATGAAGAAGTTATTGAAAGGGACAAAACAAACCTTGATATATTTTGGCTTAAAGATAAAAGTTTAGCCGACTTAGATAATCTTCCTGATCCAGATATCTTAGCGAATGAGATTATCGAAAATATAGAAGCTGGTCTAGAGAGCTTTAAGGAAATTATGGCAACATTGAATGGAAAATCAGTTGAGGATTAGGGTGATTATTTAGATTAACCCAATAAACTGTTTGGAAGAGTGGAGACCATTTGATGCTTTTGTTAGGCCAATTAGGATAGGTTACACTAAACTAGGCAGAAAAATGCCTGGCGGAGTGAAGATGGAGAAGATTTGTTTATTGATCAAATTATCTTTGCAAGATGCTACGTATAGATTTTATATTAAAAAACAATCGCTATGGAGGAGTTTATATGCTGTGTAATCCAGTAGATTTAGATATTGAAGTAGTTCTAAAACGGATAAAAAATGAAGAATTAATTCTGCAACCGAGTTTTCAAAGAGGCGAAGTTTGGAGTGTTCAAAAAAAGAAAAGGCTAATTGATACAATTTTGAGAGGATGGAAAATACCACCGATTCATGCTATAAGAACAGATGAATATAAAGATGAAGTTCTTGATGGACAACAAAGATTAGTAGCAATCAAGGAGTTTTTAGAAAATAATATATCAATAGATGGGAATATATTACCTTATGATGAAGAAATTAATAAGCTTAATGGCTTTAAATATGAAGAATTACAAGAGAATGTAAAAAGAAGATTTAATCGATATAGTTTAACAATCATTACGCTTATGGATTATAAGCCAGAAGAACCTGCAGAATTGTTTTTTAGACTCAATCAGCCTGCAACATTAACTTCTGCAGAAAGAAGAAATGCATACATCAGTACTCCAAGAAATCAGATAAAAGAATTAGTAGAACGATTTGAAAAAAATAAAGGGATTTCAGAATTAATAGGATTTTCAAATTCAAGATTAGCATACGATGAAATTATTTCTAAATTTTGCTACACACTTGAAATCAATACTTTGAAGAAAAAAATAACATCAGGCGATTTATCAGATAAATACAGAGATGGAAAGCCGTTTGAAGATTTTATTATATCAAGAACAGAAGAAATATTAGATAAATTAGTATACTGTTTGGAAATGGGAAGAGGAAATTTTTCAAACAAGGTTAAGTTAAATAAAGCGACCCTTTTTAGCTGGATGATTTTTATTCATAAAAAATTAGATGAACTATCATTAGAAAAGATAGGAGAATTAATTTTTCAATTTGAAGAATATAGGAATTATATCAAAGGAAGTAATAAATCTTCAAGTCATAGACAATTTGAGTTGTTTACACCTGAATGGTACAATAGATATACTTTTATGGGAAATTTAGCTCTAACATTTAATCAAAGAGCAAGTATGGGAAGTACAGATGCATTATCAATTATTTATAGAGATATCATTCTGAAGCTATTTGAAGCTATTTATTTTGATACAGATAATGAGACTATTTACCTGTTTAAAAAACTCTACAATGAAAATAGTAATGTAGCATATTGCCTTGACGGTATAAATAATGAATTAAAATGGGGGGAATCATTATGATTAGACAAGCTAAAGCCCTCGATTATTGGCGCGGTGTACAGAAAAATCAATCCTATGAATTTAACATTCAAGAGATTGATTTTAAAGGGATTTATGGGCTTGAAAAAGTAAATATTAGAAAAGGAATTTATGCTATTTGTGGTCTCAACGGCGCTGGAAAATCCACTGTAATCTCTTTTATAAAAGACATTATTGGAATAGAGTTAAATGAATTTGATAAGAAAAAAATAGCCAATAATATTGTGGAAAGCAAAGTAGAAAAATTTCCAGACAGATTAGTTGTTAATATTGATGGGAAAAGATTAAAAGATTGCGTTGGTAGAGATAAACTAGGCAATTATATCGACTACAAAGGAGCTGAAAAAGTTTTAGGTTTTTTATCTCAAGATAATATTGAAGAATTTTTAGAGCAATTCGATGAAAATGAATTAGGAAAGGTGCATGTTGATGAGCTCTCATATTTAGTTGGTAAATCATATGAAGAAATTAAAATTACTATAATAGAAGATGATGATATATCAATACCATACTATAAAGTTAAATGTGGTGAGGTAATGTATGATAGTACTGCAATGGGAGTAGGGGAACATTTTTTGTTTTACGTTCACTGGATATTGACAGAAATTGAAAATGCTGATATTGCAATTATTGAAGAGCCAGAAACATTTATTAGCATTCCATCTCAGAAACATTTAATGAATTTTATCGCTAAGAAAGCAGCTGAGGAATCACTGGTGACTATTCTAACAACACATTCACCACATATAATTGAAAATATTTCAACAGAGAATATTTGTATCGTTAGTAAACATAGTTCTAAAACTAGTGTTACGTATCCAAAATCTAGGGATGAAGTCCTGAATAAATTGGGATTGATAGGTAAAAAGAAAGGTATTTTATATTTTGAAGATCAAGTAGCATTGAGTTTTTTTAAGTATTTAACGAGAAAATTTGGAGTGAATCCAGCTGTAAGACAGTTTGACTTAGAAGTTTTGAAAGGAGAAGGGGAGATAAAAAATCGTTTAAAATTTCCTAAAACGAGTAATTTTTCATATAAAATAATTGGAATTTTTGACGGCGATATGAAAATTAAAGAAGATAGTATAAAAAATTGTGTAAATTGGGAATTTGAATTTTTACCTTGTAATATTGGTGTAGAAGAAAAATTTTCGCAAGTATGCAAAAATAAAGTGGGTAACTTGGCAGATTTACTAAGATTAAGCGAAGATGATCTAATTTCTGCTTTTTCGATGGTAGATGGGAAAGAATCCCATGATTGGTTGCTTGATTTGGCAAAAGAGTTGGGATTCGACATAAATGAAATTGTAGCACATCTTTCAGAAATCTGGATAAATAGTGAAGAAGAAAATTATAAAGAATGTGAATTTTTCATCAATAAGTTTGTACATAGATTTTGTATGAACTAATACATTTTTATTTGTTAAGTTTCATGTTAAAAAAAGAATAACCTTTGACTGAAATAAATTTTTAATTCGAATTAATAATAAAAAATTCATCGTAAAGTAATCATGTGTAATGCTATTTGTTTTTATCTTTTAGACTGTTAGAAAAAAATAATTTGATGGAATTATGCAATCAGCTACTTGAAAAATGTGGAGAAAAAAATAAAAGCAACTCTGCAAGCGCTATATATTCTATATGGAATCTTATAACACATCAATATAGGAATATTTCTGATAAATATTATACAAAAATTGATGAAATTAATACAGTATTTATTCATGTTCTTGTGGAAATATGTAACACTTTTAAAAATCAACCTATAAGAGGTGAAACACTATGAGAGGGAAAAGCATAAAGATTTTTTAATGGATGAAGAGCCCAATGGCCGTTGGATTTGTGAGCTTTCTAACTGGACGGGTAAGGCCTATAGAATTCCTCGCACCTATTATAAACTTTGTCTAAATCGTCAAACCACCTGCTATGCGGGTTGAGAACAATTAAGTTATACAAAAAACTCACCTCTCCATTATAACAGAAGTGTTCAAGCCACTATTATAATGAGAGGAAAGGTGAGTTTCATGGATAAAAGTTTAGCACACACAAGATGGATGTGTAAGTATCATATTATATTTACAGCTAAGTTTAGGAGAAAAATAATATATAATAAGTATAAGGAAAGCATACGAGATATATTAAGAGATTTGTGTAAATATAAAGGAGTAGAAATTATAGAAGGTCATTTAATGCCAGGTCATATTCATATGTTAGTTTTGATTCCATCTAAGATAAGTGTATCTAGTTTTATGGGATACTTAAAAGGTAAAAGTGCATTGATGATTTTTGAAAGACATGCAAATTTGAAGTATAAATTTGAGAATAGACACTTTTGGTCTGAAGGATACTATGTTAGTACAGTAGGACTAAATGAAGCAACTATAAGAAAGTATATACAAGAACAAGAAAAACAAGATCAAATGAAAGATAAATTAAGTGTCAAAGAGTTTGAAGACCCTTTTAAGGGTAGCGTGTAATAAGTTTACCAATTAATGGGTAGCAAAAGTAACAAGAGCAAAGTGGTTTTGAACGGAGTGAAAGGCCAGCATTTTAGACGCTGGCTAGAAAAAGAGGCTCTTATAGCCTCAGACCAAGCCACCCGTTTTACGGGTAGTTATGACTTGGATAAGATGTTCTCTTGGTAATAATAACAACTCTTTGGAAGATCTAGTTTTCCCAGCAATAATGGCAGTGAATATTTATTCTTTAGGGCATCAACTATCACTGCCTTCTCCCGATTTTTGAGAGCTGTCTGGTCGATGCCGGGGGCTTTTTTTAATACATTTATTGTTTCTTTCAGAATATCTATTTCAAGTTGCGTATTAAGCATTTGAGCTTTTAATTCTTCAACCTTAGCGTTGGATGCAACTGAACCTTCTTCTAAAGTTTCTGACTGGATACTTTTATCATTCATCAATGCAACCGCATCCTTCTGAAGATACTTTTTTCGCCAAGCATAAATGCTGGATCTTGTATAACCAATATCCTCTGATACTGATTTTATACTTTCTCCCAATTTAAAGCAACGATGTAATGCATCCATTTTTACTTCAACAGGTGAATTTCGTGGATGCGTTTTAGTATTAATGAGCTCAAGTATCTTTCTTTCTTTTTTAGGCTTACCCTCATCATGAATCCACGCATATAAGGCTTTTTTAGTAGGATATCCTAGTGTTTGCACTGTTTTCGTTACAGAGCCACATTGATGATATAGTTTCAATGCTATAGCAATTTTTTCTTGAGAATACATTTTTCTGAAGCTCCTTTCGGAGCCCTAAGGTAGTCCAACTTTATGTCCGCACCCCCTACCTATCCACTGTTCGCGGATCACAATTTAATCTTCTTGCCAACTCGTTCTTATTAACCAAATATCTCTTCTCCATAGTATAATAAAAAACTTTATTTTTAATGTTTTTTCGCATCCTGCACCTTCTCTCTTAGTAAAATCAATTACATTATACGAAAGACATAAAAAAATAGAAATGCATAAAATCCTACATTTTCATGTTGAAATAATTACGCATTTCCATTATATAATTTACAAGGGTGAAGGAAAAATCCCTGTTAATAAAATCGCTGAAACAGCAGAAGAATATAAACCGAGTGAGCGTGTAACCTATAAAATAATAAAGGAATATATTGAAGATAAATATGGCTTTAAGGTACACACCACCTATATCGCAGAAGTGAAAATAGATTTGGGACTACCGATGTATGATGCGCCTAATGCTGTTAAAGAATTGAAACATCTGAAAAAGTGTCCTACTCTTGAAAAGGTTGAAGCTATAAAGGATGCGTTAAAGCATTTTTGTATGAGCTAATTAAATGTACCAATTTCAATTGGTAGTATAGTGGGCTTTTTGATATAAAGTAAAGAGAGACAGAGTTTGGACATAGATATCCATGAACTCTGTCTCTTTTAATTGGACAAATTATGGAAATGCCGTGACGAAAGTTGTATAATAAATAGTAATTATAGCAATAAGGGGAGTTAAAAGGATATGTTTAAAATAAGCAATACAGATAGAAAAAAGATTGAGGCATGTTATAAGGC
Source organism: Clostridium sulfidigenes (assembly GCF_052067195.1). Classification (NCBI taxonomy): domain Bacteria; kingdom Bacillati; phylum Bacillota; class Clostridia; order Eubacteriales; family Clostridiaceae; genus Clostridium; species Clostridium sulfidigenes. Next base: position 63,165 of record NZ_JBQHQR010000015.1, read on the forward strand.
ATTGCAGCATTATTATTTGGAAAATGATAAGAAGGAGCTTGACTTTGGCGACAAGCCATTTACCAACTTATTAGATTTGCTGCACCCAATTATTGTAAAACATCCTTACTACTCGAATGATTTCTTTGTATCTGCAGTTGAATTATATTTGAGAATAAAGGAAACAGTTGAAGATGATTTAGATGATTTGATTTTATACATAGAAAATCATTTCAACATTAATAAAGATGAGCACTTTTTGGTGTTCCCATTACAAGGATCAGGATTAGAAAAAGATGTTTCGTTTTTAAACTTTCATCTGATAACGCAAAAAGATGAAAATGAGATATTACAACAAATATCGGATATAACGCATATTGATTATTATGAAGTGAAAAGCTCTCTCGACCATACTCGCAAAAGTCGGTCAAAAGATTTTCTTGAATCTAGCCTTATGATTATTAAGGTTGAAAATCAAACAGAAAACGTGAGTAGATTTGCATATCAGATGGCTCAATTCTCAGTAGACATATTCAAGCTTCTTCATTCAGCGTTCGGCATGGAATCAAGTATATTTCGTATGGCTAAAGGATGGGAAGAAGAGAATAGCCATGTTGCTATTTTAGCAAAGGACGGTTGGCGTCGTGGACATGGGTTCAGTTGGAATGCACAATTAAAGTGCAAAATAGATATTGATTTCATGGCAGAAGAAAAATATCAAAAGATTTTTTGTTTATTGTTTGATGCGGTAACGAAGAAAGAAACGGATGCTTTGACTGATAAGTTCATTAACGCACTAATTTTATACGGAAAAGCCACTGTACAAAAAAGTAAATATAATGATGTAGATTTGGCATTATTGCTTTATATTACAGCCTTAGAATCTCTGTTGACAGAAGGCTTCAATGAAAAAAGGCTACGCCTTTCCGCAATAGTGCCACGAATGATAGATTTTGAAGGAAGAAGTATATCAGAAGTTTCGGAACCTTTGGAAAAACTCTATTCGTCACGAAATAATTTTTTGCATGCGGGTCAGTCATCATACTTCTCAAGGAGAGACGAAGAGATGGAGTTCTTAGAAAGAGTAACTGCGCTTGTTATATTAAAATGTTTTGAATTAGATAAAACTATTTCTAGCAATAGCGAAAAAAGAACAATAACCTGGTCAAAATATGTTGACAGTATATTTAAAGATTTGATTTTTGGTAAGTTGTCATAATCATGTGATTTATATATTTTTACAAATAAGTGAGCAGTTTGAGTTCCTCAAAAAATGTTTACCATCTAACTGCGGTTAATATTTATACACTGCAAATGCCCATTACATAGATAATGAAAAATTTATCTTATATTTATAATATCTTGTGGGACATGCATTCAAATTGTACTACCGTCGAGACTGTAGTCTAAAGAGATTTAATAGAGAAAATTATTACTTATAGATAGTAGAATGAGTTATTTAGTCTTAAAATTAGGTTATAATAAAAAGATTTAAGAAGGGATTGAAGATATGAGTGAGGAGATATACAAATTTCAAAAATTAACGCCAGTAAGTGCCATATTTATTTATTACATTGCGATATTCATTGCTGGTGTACTGTGTACCTCTATCAGAGTGAACAATAGCACTCCTGAGTTTAGGATAAACTTTAAAAGCATTATTAAGAGTATTTACACACAAGGTAGCTTTCATATTTGTATCCATTGAAAGCCCAAGAACTGCTAAATCATAGCAATCAAAAATTGCAGATACATAGAGTTTACCATCTTTTGCTTTAATTTCTGATATGTCTGTTACAGCCTTTTTAAGAGGCTCAGATGCTTTGAAATCACGCTTAAGAAGGTCATCGGATTTTCTGGCTTCGCGGTCAACTTTGGTTATACCATTAGGCTTACGTTTAGGTTTATGACTAAGACCAATTTCCTCCATAACTCTATAAACAGTACGTTCACTAGGGATATGGACATTTTCAGGATTTTTTAGAAGTAAGGCTTGATGCATACGGATTCTACCATAGGTATCATTGTACTCATCTTCAGTATTGATTTTTATCATTTCTTCAGCAAGAGCCTCATACTTCCAAGGTTTATCCTTATTTGCAAGATAATTATGAAAGCCTTGACGGCTAACTTTAAGCATCCTACAATAAAATGATATTTTACCCTTAATCATGCCGTCATTAGTCTTAATAGCTATAAATCTCATTCGTGAGTTTTTACTGACTTCCGACGGCTGGCGGCGAAAAAAGCGCTTGCTTCCTCTAGAAATTCATTCTCTTCCTTCAAAAGTTTGATTTCCTTACTCTGATCTTTAACTTGCTTTTTCAGAGCCATAAGTTCTTCTGTAAGGGAAAGAGCACTATCAGGAGTGTGTGAACCAGCACCTAAATCAAGTACGCCTTCTTTAGAGGCTTTTACCCATCCGCTTACTGTGCTTGGAGCAATTCCTATTTCTTTTGCAGCTTTATTAATACCAATTTCATTGGCTAACTTAACCGCCTGGACTTTATAATCCTGGTCATAACGTTTTTGTGCCATGATAAGCACCTCCTTATTCTCTTAATTATATTTTGAATTATACGAGAATAAGGTGTCAACTTTATTTATACAACATCATTTTATAACCTGTCACAATTTAATTCAGAATCTTAGAAAAGCGTACCATGAAAATAGGTTAGAGATAAGATTAAAGCATTACAGTAAATATAAAGTATTAATAATTGATGAAATAGGTTATTTGCCAATAGATAAATTAGGAGCAAATCTGTTCTTTCAATTAATAACAAAAAGATATGAACATACTTCAACTATAATAACTACGAATCAACCCTTTAGTAAATGGGGTGAAGTATTTTCTGATGTTGCACTGGCTAACGCCATTCTTGATAGGTTATTTATAAAAATAGTAGGTACATCCTATAGAACAAAAGATATTATTGAACTAATGAAAGATTCCCAACAGTAAAGTACTTTATATTTTTACTACATAGTACTATGAAATATTTATGCATTTTCATGTTGACATTTACAAACGGGCACCATTTTGAGTATTCCCTTAAAAAGGTAAGAGAGAAACTCAAATTGCTTGAAGAGTGTTTTATAGGAAAATCATATAAGTAGTACAAACATATAAAAAGATGATGTAAAATATTCTTACAATTATAAATTAGAAAGAGTGCGTTAAGCGTACTTGGTTAGGGGAATGGGATGACTATTATATTTAAAGAAATACTAGATATTATGAAAGATATACCAGATATTGAACTTAAACAGAAACAACTAGAATGGGAGAATATTTTAGATGAAAAATGTATAGTATTAATGTCTTATTTATGGGCGCTAAAAAAAGGCTCATATGAAGAAGTTCTAATTGAATGTCTTAACAAAGACACAACTAATGTTTTAAGTAGTTTTGTAGATATAAATCGTACTGATAGTCAAATAAGAGCGTTTGCTTACTATTATAGATTTAATTCGCTAATATCAGATTTAGTAATTGAATACGGAGAAGAAAGTAAAGTAATCAATAAATTAGTGTCATATTATATTTTTGATAACAAGATGAAGGAATTAAAATGGTGTGGTACTAGCTACTACTATAATGTTAAGTTAAGAAGTGAGCAAGTAAACTTATTTAGAGCAACATCTAATATTCGAGAGGATAATAAGAAATTTGAAAGGATCAGAAAGTGTATACCACTTAACATACAAACTTTAATGGAAATTTTTGAAGATGTATCCATTTCTCAAGATGAACGAACTAAACTTTTTAAAATTCTAAATAAAGGAATGGTGGCTGAAAGTACATTATTTCACACTATTGTAGCATTAGCGGTTGGACAAGTAAATGGAAGTGGAACAAGTTTACCTTCTTACTCTAAGAGCTTAGGTGTTGCATTGTATAAATATGCGCATGGAAAATGTTCTTTAGTAATGAAAAGAGATGTACATACAAACATAGTTGAGATTGATGGGAAACAATCTACATTTTATGGAATGACCAATATTAAAACAAGAGATCTAAATGGGGTTAACTTTAATATTGATTTTTCAAACGTAAGAGATGAAAATATGATGTATTTAAATAAATGGTTGCTCGATTTATTTGAGGAAGAGAAAAATATTTGTAGCCATGGAACGCCCATATTAGATAGGCATGTAGTAAATACTTTTCCAATTTCTTCAGATGAGATAGTAGAGTTGAGTGAGATAGAATTTATATTCCTATTAAGAGTATATAGGAATATAGTTAATACAAGCGAGCCAGTACTAACTTTAGACCAAATATTTATAAATATTAAGAAAGATATAGTAACACAGATTAGTGGAATGCATAAAGCTATGAAGGAGGCTGAAATGTCTCAAGAAGGGGATAGTACTAAAGAATGGAACGATGCATTAGAAGGTTTAGATAAAGTTTTAGACCAAATAAATCAATTAAGCACAGAAGAAATAAATGATATAAAAAACAAGATGACATTTTTAGATTTAATTAATTGGGAAGAAGAAAAAAATTACTTTGATAAGTTTATGGAGCCTAAAGAAGATGCAAAGTTCTTTTATAAAACTGAGAAAAGAAGCAAGGAACAACTAACCTGGATGATTATTAAATATACATTACTTCGAGTTCAAGAAGATACCCTTAACATAGAAGATGGAGGTGTTAAGTAAAATGAAAGAGAATGAAATGATACCTTTAGAATGTTTAATAAATAACTACTTTAATAAAAGGGAAGTATACATACCTCTCCTTCAGAGAAATTATAAATGGAGTGAAGAGGCAGCAGCAACATTATCACAAGATTTATGGGATGCCTATAACAATGATAAAGATAAAATATATACTATTGGGATGATAACTGTTTATGATGAGGGAATGGATAGTCAAAAAGTACAACTAGTAGATGGTCAACAGAGAATAGTAACATTAACATTATTATTAAAATACTTGGATAATAAAAAACAGTATTTTAAGTTTAAGTTTGAACGAGATGAAGATTTAGAAGAGGATGAGAAAAGAGAGTATTTTATAGAAAATAACTTGAAAAAAGAATGCGACGAGAGGTACTTATACACTGATACTATTAGATTTAAAAAAAACTATAATGCTGTATTACTACCATTAACTACTGTAGATGTAGATAGAATAAATTCTGAAGTTAATAAACATAATTTTACTGCTATAAAAGACCATAAGATAATAGAGTTTATTAAAGCATTTAAATTGGAGAGGTTAGAAGATGAAATTAGGGATATATTAAATAATGTTAAAGAAAGGCAAAAACCTGAACAAATAAATAAAATTTATAAGATGTTATTATTATCAGAAAGAATATATGGTTTTATAGGTATCAGCAAAAATATAGAATACACAAAAATATTTGAGATATTAAATTCAATATCTCATGAAAGTGCCTTTTATAATAAAAATATCCTCCATACCCCTAAAGAGAAAAAAGAAAGAGACATAATCCTAAGGAGATATGTTTATAGAGTGAGAGAACGACTATTAGAAATTAAAAATATCTATGTTGATGCAGATGAGAAAGTTCAAGATTATATTAAGTACATTTTACATAATGTTGAAATACTATTTCATATTACTAGATCGAAGCCAATAGATGAATTTTTAAATATTAATAAAAACAAAACTAGATTTGTTATTTCAGATTTTATCAAAACAAACTTAATTATTGATACTAAAAATAACTTAGAAGAAAGAAATAACATTTTAAACTTATTCAAAGTATTAGCTGCGTATTTATACAAAGTCGAAAATAATAAAATATGGAATCTAATAAGAAAAGGATATTTTTTAGAAGAAGATGAAAATCGTCTTAAAGTATTATTTTGTGATAGATATTATCAAAATAATAAAAAAGGATATATTTATGAATTTGAGTACACTAAATTGCTTAAATATAATTTAGTGTTAGATAGATTATTTTATGATATTCAAGATTTAGGATATTGGAATGCTTATAATAGTTTTAATTGTTTACATCAATTAAAAGGTAAACGTTTTTTTGAAATATTTGGCTTGGGGTATAATAAAGATTCTGTAGACAAAGATTTAGAGGAAACAATATTTGATAGTATTTTGGAAGATAATAATTTCTTAAACCTTAATTATTTTTTAGAATCCCAATTATGTAATGATGAAATAGTAGAAAATAGCTACTCAGATTTACCAAGTGAATTAGAAAAAGGATGGGGACATATTATGAAAGATAATTCAGTAAGAGAGGAATTTGAAGAAATATTCAACGTATATTTGACGAAGAGAAAAAATACTGTGTAGTAAGGGGAATTGATATGCAGAGTGAAAAAGTTAATCTAAGGGACTTTTTAATAGGCAAGAGTAAATTAGGTGAAATTAAGAAAATAATTATTCCAGATGTACAAAGAGATTATGTTATGGGGAGTGGGGGCAAAAAGCTTGAAAGCTTATTTAAAGAAATGAATAAGCATAAGGAAGAATTTTATTTCAGTTGCATCATGGGATATAAAGATAATGAGAATATATTCTATATTTATGATGGGCAGCAAAGATTAGTAACGTTAATATACTTAGTAGCATATCTTTCTAATGCACAAACAGATGATACTTATATAGAGCAAATTAAAAAATTCTCGTTTATAGGGAGAAAAAGTGCCAATGAATATATAGACTCTTTACTTAAAGGAAAAGAAGCTGATATTTGTATAGACGATTATACTACGTTTTCAATTCACAACCTAATCAATTGTTTTAGAGAGCAAAAATATGTAAGTAGCCCAGATGAAGAGAATAATATTGATATTAAATATTTGATGCAAAAGGTTTATTTTGAATTAGTTTCAGTTGAAAAAGTGGGAGATGCTGAACAGTTTTTTATGGATCTAAATGATGGGTTAGACCTAGAAGATTATGAGATATTTAAGGCAGAATTGTATCATAAAGCTAAACAGATTTTAGGTGTAGATTTTAAAGCGTTTGCCCTATCCATGGAAAATAAGTGGTTAAGATTCTTTAGGAATTATCAACCTAAAGATTGTAGTAGTGAGTGGTACGAAGAAGAAATAGAAATACTGTTTATAAAGTTTTGTTTTTATATGATGTGGATTGAACAAGAAGGAGATATTGAAAAATATAATGAGAATAATATTGATTGGATAGAAAAAAAGCATTTATATAGAGTTCAAGAAATTATAAATAATATTATAGACCTTCAAATAAGTGAAGAAACTTGTCAATGTGTCAATTATTCTTTTGATACAATAGGTAGAGAGTATACAAAAGAGATAAATTCTATAGAAGGTGTTTTCTGGAATCTAGAAGATAGCAATTATTCAAGTATGCTTAATCTTTTTTTAAAATCATTTTATACTAATAAAGAGAATGTAAACGGACATAGGGTTAGTATAATAAAAGAAGAGGCAAAGAGGGACGTTATAATATGGTCATATATATCAAATCTAGATAAAGATATTGAAATGCTACTCAGTTATCTGAGAACAATAAAGCTTCTATTGAATAAAAATGTAGTACAAAATACTCAAGCATATTATGACGAAAAGCATAATATGTGGTATGCTGAATATAGTACATATGCTATTCCAACCTATTATTTAAAACTAGAAGATTCATTTGCTACCTCCAATCAAGAGCAAAAAGATTATAATAATTATGTGGAGTCGATAATTATTCTGAATACACAATTTAAAGAATGTATAGAGCTCAGTGAAAGATTACACGTAGGAGATGATAGACTAAATACAATAATTGTAAAACAGAGAAAAAGACTTTTTTCACAGGATTATGAAGAAATAAAGAAACTTGAAAATTTACCATATATTAATGGATTTGTAGATAACCTGCTTGATGAAAATGAAAAACCTATTATTACGGCAGAAGAATTACAAAAAAAGTTAGAAGAAATTGAGCATAGTGGGATACGAAGTATTATGATCAATTTAATTGATCAGTTTTCCTATCTAGACGTAGACAATATAGAAGAAACTATTTTTAAGCATATATCACGCGTAAGTTGGAAATCGTATACTGGAAACGTAAGTAGCTTCGAGAATGTAATATTACCAATACAAACACTTACGGATTTATTTATTGATACAGATTTGGAGAATGTAATACAATTATGGATTAGTAAAAAGATTGTAGATGTAAAGCCTATTAATAATATGCTATTATTTATGAGAGCATATAAGTATATTCCTAGAAAAGGTTGGAGTAATAAAGGTAAGCAGATTGTTTATCCAGACTATTATTATGCTTATGATGATTATGGAAATAGAACAAGAAGACGAGGTTTTTGTTCAAGTAATGGAATGTTCCCTAATATTTCTAGAAACATAAGAGGTTATATACATCATTTAACAGCTCAACCAAACTTATCGAATTGTGATATAGATATTAAGGATAGTATTACGTATCAGTTAACACAAGATTGGTTACAAAAACAATTAGGAAATGAATTATATTATTGCGATCAAAAGTGGGTTTATTATGCCCTCTTAGATGATTATTTAAGGAGTAACCCAACTGAGGAAGAAAACATTAAGAAATTAGCAAAAGACAAAGAGATTACTCTAGTTTGCTATGGGAAGAATTTTTTTATACCAAACTCAGTACTTAAGGAATATACAAAGATGTTATAGAGGTTGATATATTTCCTCAAACAGCTGGATTAAAAAAAATGGATCGATATGTTTCCTTGTACGTAACAAGCCACTGATTAATACTTTGACATCAATCGAAAAACTATTAGCCACGTTGAGAGTGTTGTATTGATAAAAAGAAAAGATAGGTAAAGGGTTAAAAAGCCTTGAAATAAAGGAATTTCCGAGCGTCAGAGTAGAAACTCTGGCTCTCGGATTTTTTATTGGATAAATCAGAACCAAACATATCCACCTTAAAAATTACTTGCATTTGCACAGGCTGAGAGTGAATCAAATAGTGAAGCTATAAAATGGGGATTAAAGCGAGGATTTGAATCTGGGCAATCTAAACTTTATAATAGAAAGTGTTATGGGTATAAACATAATGAAAATGGTGAACTTACAATTGATGAAGTACAAGCAGTGGTTGTTAGAAAAATCTATGATTTATATTTAGAGGGATATAGTGTAGACTTAATAATACGTGATCTAGAGCGTTTAAATATTAAATCTCCTATGGGCACGATAAGTGGTCTAAACAAGCTATTAAAACAATACTAACGAATGAAAAATATATCGGAAATGTAATTTTAGGTAAAACCTATACAGGTACATTTCCTAATAACAAACAGCAAAGAAATTATGGGGATAAAGAAAAATATTTGCTAGAAAATGCTCATGAACCAATAATAGAACATGAAAAATTTGAGAAAGTACAAGAGGAAATAATACATAGAAGTAACGTTGAAATTGTTGATGGTAAAATAAAAAGAAAGAGAACACATTATAGCTCAAAGAAAAGAACATAGAATTATATACAATGGAAAGATAAAAATAATGAAAGGGAGGTCAAACTATGAAAATTGCACTAACTAAAAAGCTAGCTACTGCTATGGATATAAAACCATCAATTATTAAGGAAGAGGTAAACCCATTATTTACTTGGACAGCAAACTGGACTAATGTTTGGGACAATCGTAGAACAGAAGATATGCTTGTTTTAGTAAATAATGCTACTAGGTTTACTGTTGCAGTCTATCAGGTAAAGAAAAAGAATTTAAAAAATATAAGGGAAATTATAAATGATGCAATTTCAAATACACTTCTAGCCATGAATTTTAATGAAGAGGTTGTGGCAGAGTATATGGAAATGTCAGGTGGTATAGAATTTGTTCAGAATAATAGCAGGCAAGCAGCATCCTGGGTAACAAAGGCTGGATTAGAATGCTGTCATTATGTTGGAAATGAATATGATGGGAGTGAAAAAGTTTTAAATGACACCGTAGGTTGTTTTTCAAATAGACTAATAGTAGGTTGTAGAGTGAAAAGTGAAGACAGTTTTTATCCTTATAGATTAATGAGAGATGAACTTAAAAAAATTACTGGAAAAGAGATTTATAAATATAAAGCTTTTGAGTTAGAGATTACACTTGATTTACATATATATAAGGCTATAAGAAAAATAATTGTACCGGCCAATATAAAGTTGGCTAAGTTCCACAAGGTGCTTCAGTCGGTATTTGATTGGAAAGGATATCATTTATATGACTTTACTGCTTTTGATAAGGATACTAATGAACTAACAAAAAGAATAGTACCATTTGAAGATGATTTAGAATACGATAATAATGCTATTTTAATGGGAAATAGTACTCTTAATGAAATATTATCGGAGCAAAATTATATAATTTATACCTATGATATGGGGGATAACTGGGAACATGAAATTAAGCTAATAAAGGTAATAGAAGATTATGATAAAGAGTCACCATACCTCTTAGAGGCAGAGGGACAATCGCCACCAGAAGACGTGGGAGGAGTAACTGGATTTATTGAGTTTAGAAATATTATGATGAATCCAAAATCTCCAGAATATGAGAACATGAAACAGTGGGTAGGGTATTGGAGCATAGAACTAAAGGATTGGCAAAAACGACCTGGTGTTATATGGAGTTAAATATGCTATGACATCAATAGTAAGAATTCAACCCTATTGTAAATAGTAAAGAAATAAACTAAACAAATTATATAAGGATATTGATGAAATGGCTATTTTGCAAGCTTTACGAATGTCCATGCAAGGATTGCCCAAGAGGCATTAACATCTTAGTGAAATCAGGTGAAGAGCAGATTGAATTTAGCGAGAAAACTTAGCATGAAAACGGTAATTTAAATGTAATATATGTTTAAGTTGAGGTTACTTTGTAAAATGGTATAATTTGAATGTCGGATTTATATGGAGGAAAATAAGTGAAAGATTTTATAGATTTCTTAAAGTTGCCACCTAATATACTTGGCGCCTTAACACTAGCAAGTGGAACATTACTGTTACTGCCAGATAGTATTATAAAAAAATTATATATGACGGAGTTTCGTGACAAATATGGTTTCGCAATAGGAATTGTGTTTGTTGTTTCGGCAGCGATACTAATTGTACTTATGATTTCAAAGATATATCATCTATTCCATGACAAGAAAGTTTCTAAAAGAGTAGTAGAGGGCCAAATCAAATATCTGAAAAAGATGAATGAGGAGAAAGTAATGCTTATTAAAGCATTTATACAGGAGCAAACACACACATTAGAAATACCAATGAATAATGGTCTTGTAATAGAACTGCAACATTATCATGTGATTTCACCAGCAGGACAGAGCCATATGGTGGATATGCTTGATCCAAAAATAAAATTCTTTTTGCAGCCGTGGGTTATTGATAGAATAGAAAGTAATGAGGAGTTAAGAAATAAATTTGGAATGTTAATATAATGGACGGTAAAATAACGCAATTCGAAATAAAAATATTAGTATATTTACGATGAAAATCAAAGATTGTTTAGAATCAGAGATACTAAAATTAAGTGATAGACAAACGATTAAAGAAAAAAATTATTATGACTATGTTGAATCTAATATGTAGAATTAGAATAACAGATGTGAACTTAGAATTTTGTATGAAAAGCAAATGAGGAAATGGAGAAATATTCTACTATTGGACATCATAATACCAGGTTGGTGAATCAGTACTACGGAAGTATCCCCAGGGGGCGTAAACAAATTGTTTTTTTAAAAAGGAAAAAGGTAGCTTAGTCATTGTACCTGAGCAAGCATAGGTTGTGAAAACAATATTTAAGATATATTTGGATGGAATAACATTACAACAGATAAAGGAGTATTTGGAAAACAAGAAAATAAAAACAGTTACAGGTAAAGAGGTTTGGGCAACATACGTAATTCAAAAAATGCTTAAAAATGAGAAGTATAAGGGTTGTACTGCATTTAAAAAGAGATCTACTAATGATTTTATATCTGGTAAAAGAAAAGTAAATCATGTAGAGAGAACGAAATACTATGTGGAAGTCACTCATCCTGCTATTTTATCAAAAGATATTTTTGATAGAGTGCAAGAGAAAATGAAACGACGTGAAAGAATTATTCATAATGACGATGGAAGTACAGAATCATCCAAAAATAAATATAACAGTACGTACTTTTTAGGTAATATACTTGTATGTTGAGGTTGTGGGGCATCATATCACAGAAAAACAGAACGTGGTGATGTTTATAATATGTATGTTGTAGTAAAAGGTAGCAATGAATTATGTGTATGGATTTATCTAAGATAGTTATACACTAGGTGGAAGAAGTTTTAATTATTTATTGGTATAGTACTAGTCTGTACTAAACAAGAATATAGTTAAGTCTATGATTTTTGAATTGAGGAGAATAGGAAGGTTATTGATGCGTTATGACTGATAATATAGATAAACTTATAAGTGATGTTGGAATGTTGTATAATAAAGGAATTATTAAAAATAGATTGTCACAAGTGAAAATACATAATTTCAGGAAATTTGCAGAGGATTCGGAATTGAATTTTACTTTTCCGCTTACAGTGATAGTGGGAAAAAACGGCAGTGGTAAAACAACTGTGATGAAAGCCATAAAATTACTTTCTGGAAAACAGATACCACAAAATGAATTTTTTGAAACAGTAATTGATGACGGCGGTTTCTATAATGCAAATATATCATATTTAATGGATGGAGAATTATTGAAATATAAAAGACTGCGACAAAATGAGTGGGGTAAGGAGGGAGAAATTCCTGCTAATCTTAATATTGCTTATATTCAAACGAAAACTATGGTAGGAGCTATAGATAAAAGTTTTTTGTATGATGATATAGGAAAAAGTACCGAGCAGATACAGAAGGTTGAGTATGTAATAAAACAGTCGAAAAAAATAATGCAGAACCCTACAAGCAATAGTAAACGAAAGCAAAGACATTTTTTAAGTATTAGTGCTGTGCAAACTGTAAATTTGATACTACAGGGGAATATTAAATCAATTGAAGTGATTAGGCACAAGTTTTACAGTGGAACATGGGGAACGAGTGTTATTTTTAATGATGGAAAGCAATATTCTGAATACAATGCAGGGAGTGGTGAGTTTGTCATTGCTAGTATGATTGATAGGATAGAGAAAATTCCATCAGAAAGTATTCTTTTGTTGGATGAACCAGAAGTATCCTTGCATCCAGGTGCACAGAAAAGACTAATTTACTATATCTTGGAGTTAATTAAAAAAAAGAAAATCCAAGTTATCGTAACAACTCATTCAACCAGTATAGTAGAAAATTTGCCCAAATCTGCAATTAAGTGTTTCAGAAAAATTGAAAATGACATTATTCTAATAGAAGAACAGGTTTTTTCCCAAAATGCTTTTTTAGAATTAGGCACTGAAATCATTGATAAGAAGCATATTATTGTTGAAGATAATATGGCAAAACGAATAATTGATGGAGTATTAAAAGAAGAGGGTTTGGATGAATTACTGAAGGTCGAATTTTATCCAGGTGGAGCATCAAATATAAAAAAATATACAATTTTAACGTACTCCAAGACAAAAATATATGATCGGTATATTATCTTTGATGGTGATCAGAAACAAGATGAAATACCTGATTTATCAAAAATTCCAGAGGTGGACAAGACTGAAAAATATTTAAAAGATATATTCAAAAAAGCTGTTGGAATCAGCGCGGATAAAATTGATTGGGGAGTCGATGCAAATAAAAAAGCCGGTAGAAGTAATGTAGAGCAAGAAGCGGAATTTCTTATCTTTTACTTAGAATATTTTAGACATTTTGTATCTTTTTTGCCTAAGACTATACCAGAAGATATTGTTTATGATGAAGCAAGATTAAAAGTGCTTTTAGGTGAGGATGGATTTCCTGATGTGAGTATAGAAGGGGATTCAAAGAAGAAGTTAAAAAAAATTTCTGATGTGATGGGACAAGGAATAGAAGAGATAGAGTCCTATTTGGTTTATTGGTTTATAAAACAAAAAAATGCAGATTATATGTATATATTGGATAGACTTAGAAAAATAATTGAAGGATGAGGATGCTGTATGGAGATTATAAAACTTCCATCAGTTGTTGAAAAGGAAAGAAAGCATATGCGTTCAGCTAATTTGAAGAAAAATAAAAATGCCTATAGCAAGTTGAAGAGCATGATGGTTCCTCAAGAACTGAAATTGGCTCAATTTAGAAAATATTATCATTCAGTTCTTTCTACAGCTGAAAAAGAGATTGTTATTAAGATGGGGCTTGATCCATGGTCAGTAGAGGGCATAAAATATGTTGGAGATTGTAAAAGATATAAAACCAAATTGGGAGATCCTATCTTAGATAATATCAAACAAGACAATGTTATAAAATAATCTATAAAAAAGAAGTAAGCTTTACGAATGTCCATGCAAGGGCTCCCCAATAATCCGAGTGAAGCGACGGATGATTGGCAGGCGACTACTGCTGAAGCGGTTGTAGGAATACGTTGCAAGGATTTGATATAATCATTGAATTTACTCACTTTGCAAGCTTTTATAACTTTAACACAAATGGTGATGATTTTAGAAATAAAGAGGTTATTCAGGATGTTAAAGTTAGAGTGGGGATTTGATATGGTGAATGTAGATATGTAATTATAAAAAGTAAGTATGTGATAATAAAACTATGAAGTAGATTGATTTTTAATTATAACTTCATAGTTTTTTTCTTTATAAATATTTTTTATAAATGTATTGGAAAGTCTGTTTCTAAATCATATAAGTATTTTAGCGTAATTAATGTTATATTATGGCTATTAATGTTATAATTATTGTAAATATATTCAATTAGCAATGATTAGATTTTATCAATAAAGAGTGAGTGATGTTTTGACGAATACAGAGAGAAAAAGATATGATTTAACTTCAGCAGACACAAAAATAATAGGAACTGACTATCAATTTTTCTATTTTATAAATGAGTTATTAAGATTAAAAAAAGGCCAACAATTAGGATATGAAGTGAAATTATATAGATGAATATGTGAATTTAATTACAAGCGTGCAAAAAGAAGGTCCATACACTATGGAATGCCATCTTATGAAGCTATGGAAGCTTATGAAAGAAAGGAAGTTATTTTAGGAGGTTGCCTTGTAACAGACAACGATCCAGATTATGGGTGTTTATGCTACAATCATAGGTGGTCAGTGAAATATTTTAAAGTGGAAGATATTATGAAGTTCAGGTTAAATATATTGAAGGGAGAAAAAGTGTAATAACTGGGGACATTGGTGATGGAGGGGAAGTTTGGGATTTGATTGAGCCAATTATAGGTGAGTAAATATTTCTATTTCATTGGTTATAAATGAATAAGCTTAAACTGTATATCAAGAGAGGGATAAAATAAGGGGGAATTGAATTGTTTGAGGAAATTAAAAATCATGATAAGTGGTGTATAGTTGAGAAAATCAATAGAGGTTGGTCTGATGATATAAAATATTATATTGAAACAGTGGATAATCAAAAGTTGGTTTTGAGGATTTCTAATATAGATAAATATGAGGAGAAGAAAAAAGAGTATGAGGTTATTTGTAAATATACAAACCTAGGATTTATAATGTCAGAACCAGTTAGTTTTGGGGTATGTAATGAGAATCAAAATGTCTATATATTGTTAACTTGGGTTGAAGGTGAAGATTTAGAACTTGCATTACCTAAACTTGAACAAGATAAACAATATTTGTTAGGTCGGGAAGCAGGGGATATATTAAGAAGAATACATGGTCTTAAAGTACCTGATACTGAAATTCCATCAAATACAAAAGTTCCTAAGAAGAAAATTCAAATCCAAAAATATATTGATTCTAATGTGAGAATTGCTGGAGATGAAGTTGCACTTGAATTTATAAATGATAATCTTGATAAGATATGGTCGAAGCCGCCTGTTTATCAACATGGGGATTTTCATCCTGGAAATTTGATACTGACACCTGAAGGGAAAATTGGTGTAATAGATTTTAACCGTTGGGAAATTGGCGATCCCTATGAAGAATTTTATAAGCTCGAGAGTTTTGGAACAGAAGTGAGTATTCCATATTGTAAAGGACAGATTGATGCTTATTTTGATGATAATGTTCCAGAAGATTTTTGGGGAATTCACGCAGTATATGTAGCACATGCCTCACTATATTCAATAAAATGGGCTGAGAAGTTTGGACAAAAAGACATTGACAATATGGTTAAAATATGTAAAAAATCATTTGGTCATTATGAAAATTTTAATAGACGAATACCAAACTGGTATACTATTTCCTGAATGGATTTAACAGGAGGCAAGGATGATAATGCAACGTGGTATGGTTAAGATCCATTAATGTGTTATGAATAGTTAATAATATCTAAAACAATTAACCAATAAACGTAAAGTATGGAAGTGCTAGATGATGAGAGTATCAAGTGAAAAGTATAATATAAATATTGAAGTTGATAACACATACACATTGTGAGAGATATATTTACTACACCAGATGGTAGTGATATATTTGAAATTGAAGAGGATAAAATAAGGGTTAAAGATTGGGAAGGGTATATATATACGTTAGATAGTAAAGGGAAGTTAATTAGTGAAACAAAGGATATATAGTAAAATTTTATAGTTTTAATTAGAGCATCTCAAACCAGGTGCTTTTTTTATACCCATTTTTAGGAGGTAACGAAATGAAAATACCAATAATATCAAAACTATGGGAGCATAGAGCAGGTACTAACAATAGCTTTTGGGGTAGTACCTATAGTTTCTTTTTTATAAAGATATTTAAACTGACAGTCAATGGCATAATGAGGCTTTATAATTAAGATAAGGTTTAAGAAATACAAATTTTGATGGGGGTATAAGTAGTGAGTTACAACAATGTCAGCAAAGAAAGACTTATTGAGATTTTAATACAGAAGGATGATATGTTAGAAGAATTAAGGTTAGAAAATAAAAAATTAAGTTACTTAGCTAATATAGATGGGATGACAGGTGTATTAAATAAAAAATCGGGTTTAGGATTTCTAGAAAGAGAGTTTAAATTATCTCAAAGTAATAATAAAAATCTTGTTGTTTGCTTTATTGATGTGGATGGATTAAAGACTATAAATGATAATTTTGGACATGGAGAGGGTGACAAGCTATTAACGTGTATAGCTAAAATTTTAAAAGAAGGTATTAGAAAAACTGATTTTGTTATTAGAATGGGAGGTGATGAGTTTTTAATAGTATTTCCTGAAACAACAATGCAAGAAGTTAATAAAGTATGGGAGAGAATTTTAAAATTAGTAGAAAAGATTAATGGTAATTATGAAAAATACAATTTGAGCATTAGTTATGGATTCTATGAATACATTAAAAAAATGGAAGAAAAACTATCTACTAGTGAGATAATAAAAAATGCAGATATAGAAATGTATAAAATGAAAAGAGAAAAAAGGAGGATTTAAGGAATATGTGTAGAAAAATAAATAGGTTATACTATCTAAAGGAGTAAAATTTTAGAAATGGAAAGATTTAAATCAGAAGTCTTGTTATATATTTACAATAGATTATTTGAAGGAAAAATAGTTAGGAAGAATGATGTAGAAGACAAATTTAATATTAGTGAAAGAACTTTCTATAGATATATAGAAGATATTAAAAAATTTCTAGAAAAGCCTGATGGTGAATTAGTTGGTGAAGAAATAATAGCAGACAGGGCAAAAGGAGGATATATTCTTAAAGGTAAGCATGAAAGAAATCTCAATGAAAAGGAAGTTCTAGCTATTTCTAAAGTGCTTTTGGAAAGCAGAGGTTTTGTAAAGATGGAGCTAAAAGATATGTTAGACAAGCTCCTTGAAAATTGTATAAGCGAAGATAAAGATAATATTAAAAGAATTATAGGAAATGAGTTAGTTAACTATGTTTCACCACAACATAGTAAGAAGCTTTTAGATAAGTTATGGCAAATAAGCAATGCGATAAAAGAACAGAAAATACTGAGCATTGGATATTTTAAAATGGGTACTGATGGAAAATTACAAGAAGAAGTTTCGCAAAGAAATGTATATCCACTAGGATTGTTATTTTCAGAGTATTATTTTTATCTCATAGCTTATATTGAAGGAAAAAGCTATGAATATCCTACTATTTATAGAGTAGATAGAATTAAAGATTTAATCATTACTGATAAAAAATATAAAGTAGATTATAGTAAAAGATTTCAAGATGGTGAGTTTAGAAAATTAATTCAATTTATGCAAACAGGAGAACTAGAAAGGGTAAAGTTTAGATTTACAGGTAGATCTATCGAGGCAGTTTTAGATAGGTTACCTAATGCTAAAGTGATAAAGGAAAAACAAGGAGAATACATAGTTGAAGCAAAATTATTTGGTAAAGGGATAAAAATGTGGCTTTTAAGTCAGGGGGATTCTGTAGAAGTTATAGGTTCTGATAAATTAAGGGAAGAAATAGTGGAAAGTATTGAAAAGATGAAAAATTTATATATATAATAATTGACGAAGAAAGTGGTAAAAAGCTTCATGTATCTAATACTTAGAGATTTTAAGAGTCGGTGTATACAGTTAATTCTGAGATATATGGGAATGGTGAAGAAGTGAGGTGAGTTGAGAATAATGAATAGAGGAATCAATGGTAAATTAGGAGAGTTGTCTGTATATAAAGCTTTGCTTAAAAATGATATCACAAATTTGTTTGTCCCATTAGATCCAACATAATCTCAATGTGACATTATAGCTTTGTCTAATGATTATAATAATCCTATAAAAATAGAAGTTAAGTATGTTGATACTAACAATAGCAACACAGATTTTTCAATAGATATATGGAATGATAACAACTTTAAGTTTGATTTTATGATTGTGTATATAAGTAATAATGGAAAAAATACCTTTTGGATAATTGATAGAGATGAACTTAGTAAAAATAAGGATGATGAAAAAATTCAATATTCTATTACTAAAAAAGGTAAATACCAGATTTATATGAAAAGATATATTAATAGTGAACTTAAAACATTATTTGTAGACAAGTGGGATAAAGTTGGATCTTATATGTAAATAGAAGAATATTAGTTTGTTAAAGAATGATAGAATGTTAGGAGGGAAAATATGTCTCAAGGAGAAGCAAATACGTTAAAGTTTGTACAAGATATAGATAGTAAAGAAATCACTTTAGAAGAAAACGATTTTGATAATTCACCAGTATTTAATGGAATCTTTAAAGAGTATGAAAAAGTAGTAGTTAGGAGTTTGATAACTTCATTTGGTCTTGATGCATTGTTAATAGCAGATAGACGTGGTGGAGATGTTGATACAATTAATACTGTTAGAGATTCAAGCGTAACTGATTATGCAGATAAAAAAAATCAAGCGTCATATGAAAATAGAGGAGAATACAACTCGGATTCCTATCACAAACATAAGAACTATATGGCTACTAATAAAAAGATTAGTGAACAAAAGAAAAATGGAAACCTTGAAGATGCTTATACTGGGAATAAGGTGAACCAAAATGCAAATATTGATTTAGATCATACAATTTCAGCAAAAGAAATTCATGATGACCCAGGCAGAGTATTAGCAGGGTTATCAGGAGAGGATTTAGCAAATACAGATACAAACTTAAATGCAACAGATAGAAGTATTAATCGATCTAAGAAAGCTAAAAGTTCAGAAGAATTCTTAAAAAAGCTAGATGAAGATAGCCAGCAAAGAAGAGAAAAAATTAATGAATTGAAGGTAAAGAAAAATCTAACAGAAAAAGAGCAAAAGGAACTTAATAAGCTTGAGAAGTTAGAATCAGTAGATACTCAAAGACTTAAAGAAAAAGATACTGAAGCAAGAAAAGCTTACGAAAAAGAAATAGCATATACATATTATACTAGTAGTAAGTTTTTGAAATCAACAGCTAAGGCGAGTTTGAAAAAAGGAACTCAAATGGGGCTACGTCAATGTTTGGGATTAGTATTAACAGAAGTATGGTTTACTGTTAAGGAAGAGTTTCCCGAAATAGTTTCTAAGATGAAAAATAACTTTGAATTGCCACAATTTTTAAAGGAAATTGCTAATACAATAAAAAAAGCCTTTAATGGTATTATTGCTAAATATAAGGAAGTAATCTCAGCATTTAAGGATGGTATGCTAGCTGGAATACTATCATCTATTTCATCTACACTAACTAACATATTTTTCACTACTGCAAAATGTGTAGGAAAAATATTGCGAGAATCATGGGCTTCAATTGTTGAAGCTGTAAAGATTTTAGTATTCAATCCGGATAACTTACCATTTGGAGAGATGTTACGAGCTGTTGCTAAAATTATTGCAACAAGCGTATCTGTAATTTGCGGTAGCTTAGTTCAAGAGGCAATATCAAAAATGAATCCAATAAAGGTACCTATTATTGCAGATGTACTTCCATCTTTTATTGGATGTATGGTTACAGGAATAATGACAGTATCAATGCTATATTTCTTAGATCATTCTAAAATAGTTCAAAAGATTGTAGATTATGCTAATCAACTTAAGAGTGAGTTCGATTATAAGTTAGAGTATTTCAGAGAAGTTAATAAAAAGCTCACTATATATGTATCTAATCTAGCATCTATAGATTATGTTACTCTAGAAAAAGAAATAGTAAATCTAAAGAATATTAATGCAAGATTGCAATTAGCATCAACAATTGAAGAATTAAATTTTACACTTCATCAAGTACTTCTTGAACGTAACATCAAGTTGCCATATGAATCGTTAGACGATTTTATGAATGATAAGGATTCTATCCTTATAATATAAATAAAAAAATGGGGGAGTTTAGTATGTATTTAGCACAATTAGATTTAAATAAGAAAAAACTATTTTTAGACTTAAGTATTCATGCTGCAATGTCAAATAATAATCTTGGAGAAGAAGAAAAATTTATAGTAAATTCTTATTGCAATGAAATGGGATTACCCAAAAGTGAGTATCTTGTCACAAAAGATTTGGATACAGTGTTACATGAATTGAAAGCGACATGCTCACCAAAAGAAGTTAATATTATACTCGTTGAGATTACAGCACTTATCGTGGGTGATGGGGTGTATGATACTTTGGAGAAAGGTTTTATGAAAAGAATTCAAGCCACATTTGAGATAGCAGATGAAAAACTAGAGAACACAATACTGGCAATAAATGAATTAACGAATGTATATAAAAGGTTAAATGAGGTGATTGAAAGTTAATGTTTAAATGTAATCGTTGCGGTAGTTGCTGCAGAAGTATAGGTGGCATAGATTTGTATCTGGACCTTGATGATGGAAGTGGGGTTTGTAAACACTTAGACAGAGAAACAAATCTGTGCTTAATATATGAAAATAGACCACTAAAATGCCGTATTGATGATGCTTATAAAAAAATATTTAAAACTGAAATGTCATTAGAACAATATTATGAATTGAATTACGAATGTTGTAAAAAATTAAGGAGGAGTGAGTAATATGCCATTACCATTTATATTATTAGGTGCAGCAGCAGTAGCTGGTGGTACTGGACTTGTTAGTGGAGGTATGGGTGCAAAAAAGGTTCATGATGCAAAGAAAATAATTTCAAGTGCACAGTATGATTATGATAAGAAAAAAAGTGAATTAGATGAAACAGAGAAGAAAACAACAACATGTCTTGATGAGCTGGGAGAACAAAAACTTGAAATTTGGAAAAGTTTTAAAAGATTTTCAGATGCGTTTGAAAAGATTAAAAATAAACCACAATTCACAGCAAATAATGAGGATAAGTTATCTTTTACAAAACATGAGTTAGATGAGATTCAAAATATTTCAATAACAGCAATAGATATATTAGGCAGTTCAATGCTTTCAGCTGGAGCAGGAGCTTTAGCAGGTTTTGCTGCATATAGTGGAACAATGGCTATAGGTGTTGCATCGACAGGAACAGCTATTAGCGCACTGTCTGGAGCAGCTGCTACTAATGCTACTTTAGCAGCACTAGGTGGTGGAGCGATTGGGAGTAGTGCTACTGCAGGAGGAATGGCTCTAGGTACAACTGTTTTAGGTGCTGCAGTAGCAGGACCAGTAGTAGCAGTAGGAGGCTTACTTTTAAATGCGAAAGGTAATTCTAGTCTGCTTAAAGCTGAAGAAGTTCGTAGTGAAGTAGCTAAAGCCATACGTCTTATGAATGAATCTATAAATTATTTAAATAAGCTCAGGGGTGTAAGTATAAATTTAAATTCGGAGTTAAAACAACTTTTCTCTGTATATGAAAAACAAGTTTCAATCTTGGAATATTTAGTTTCTAGAGAGATTGATTATGATATATATTCTTCTGATGATAAAAAAATAGTTGAGAATAATATTATGTTAGTGAAACTCTTAAAACAAATAACACAAGTTGATTTGATTAAAGAATTTAATGGTAAAGATGTGGTGCAAGAGCATACAATTAAAAACGAAATAATAAATTCTAAGCTTGTAAGAAATACATTAGCAGCATAGGTAATAGACTTAATTATGATTAAATGAAAAATAACTTATATTTCTAATATGCAACTTTTTCACATTTTCTTGACTTTTCTACCTTTTGAGTGGTGAAGTAATGACAGAGGATCAAAAATAAAAAATCAGATAATTAAGAGAACAGGGGATAGGCTATAAAAAGATAGCAATATGGGTATTGCAAATAAAGTATTTGTCCCAGTTTTAGACTTAGCCCCCTTACTATAAAAAGACCCATGGGGTCGCTAGGAAATGTTTTTTAAATTGTACTTACAGCTTTTCTATAGATATGTAAAGACAGTGATGCAGCTATCTAAGAAAGTCTAGTAATATCAATAGTTTAAGGCATTAACAACAATAAAATAAAGTGTGTTTTATCTCCTTCAGTTAGCATTCCTGAGGGAGATTTTTTGTTGTTTTAACACAGGGGGGTATATTAATACACAAAAGTATTTTAAAATTTAGAACCTTAGAGAATAGACGGGGGTTCAATACATCAGAACAGAGGATTTTCGTGAACTACAGAATATTACTGCTGATAAGATTATTGTAGAAGCACATTCTTTAGATGTGATGGAAGCGTTTGGGGAATATATCCCGGACAATTTGTATTTACAGCTTTCCGAAAATCAGATTAAAATGATTATGAATAAGCAGGCAACACAAGCCTAATACAGGTGATGGTCATCACCACCTGCTTAAAGCTTGCGCTAACCACATTATATAAATTAATATAAGCACGACAAGATGTAGACACACCCACAATTAATTATTAACTATAAACTCCACAGCCTTTAAAGTTTTTTCATCTAAATCTTCTGGGTACCAGTGTCCAATTCCTTTATTAATATGATATTCATGAGCAAGTCCAACTTCCTTAAATATCTTTAAGAGATGCTGAACAACTGGGTCAGTGTCCTGGTCCCCTTCAAGAATAACTATTTTTGTTTTTCTTTCTGCTAATTTCTTTGTATCTTCAAGTCCGACGATATCTAAGTAATCACCAGGGCATAATGCAATAACTCCTTTTATTGGAATAATGTTATGAAAAGCCATATCAATAGAGGTAGTTGCACCACCAGAGAAACCTCCAAATAATACACAAGTTTCATCAATGGAATAGTCTAATAATAATTGTTCATAGCAATCTTTCAGTTCTTTTCTTGATAGAGTGGGATCACTAAGCCAGCCAAAGCTGTTATGGAAATACATTTGTGATGATTGAGGATATACAACTATGTATCCTTTTTCTAAAAGTGCATCAGGCTTCCAATACCAGCTAGTATTTTTTATATTGCAATGAAATCCATCACCATGTAAGCAAAGGAATAATGGATATTTTTTTGTTGGATCATAAGATTTTGGAAGGTGAACTTCATATTCTAGCTTAGAATTTTCTTTAGCTTGGTGAAGTAGCTTTGTATTTAAATTATTAAGAGACTCATATTCAGGGTGGTTTCTTAATAAATCAAAGTTTGGCCAGTGTATGGGAAATGGATAACCTTTTTCAAGTGATTTTTTTATAAGATTAATACAGCTCTCACTATTATTGGTTTGAGTATATACCCTAGATTCATCGATGATAAGTTCAAATAGATTTTCTTCATATTCATCCTTTGGTAAAAGTTCATTTGCATGAAGGAGTATATTTAAAACTTCATCATACTTTTTTTCAGAGAAGAGTATTGAATAGTATTCTTCAAATTCATAAAAATTTCTATAATTCATAGGAATCTCCTTTAATTAATATTTATTTTAAATATTACCAATAGGTTAATTATAACAGATAAGGGATTATAGGTATATGGAAAGGTTGGTTATAAACGTAACATATTCATAAGTTATGCAGTTTGTGTAGATAAATAGAGATAACCTTAACATAAAAAACTAATGTAAGTAGCTTTATCCATGCCTGGATGGTAAAATAATAGAGAACTGAAGATGATTAGGGGGAATTTTGAAGAGATGAAGAAATTTTTGTCAAGCTTAATTGGAATAATATTTGCTGTTTTAATTTTTGGCATGACCATGATGCCAAAAGATGCAAAAAATCAACAAAATATTGCAAGTAATAAAATTGAAGCTAAAGAAGAGAAGAAAATTGAAGATACTTCAATGGATGAATCAACTGAAGCAGATAAGGAAACTGCAAGTAATTTAAAAGAAGAATCAAAGAAAGAAACTTCAGCTGTTATCACAGAAGATATATTTTCAGGATATAAGCTGATAGTAGTTGATGGTGGAAATCTATCTGGACACAGAGAACCTAATGTTGTAGTTGACATAGGATTTGGAGATAGAGAATATTATGCTTTTACCAATGAATACGGTCAGCTTGTTAAGGTAATAGCAAAGGAGATAATCTTGCAAGATGATTCAACAGAGCCTGTTAATTCAAGTGGAAGATATTATCAAGATGAAGCGAAAGTGCCAGGAGTTGAAAGTAGGACCTTGGATGAGGGACATGTTATAGCTGATTCACTTGGTGGAGTCTCCAATGCATACAATATAACTCCTCAGAATAGTATCCTTAATAGGCATGGTGACCAGGCTTATATGGAAAAGGTTATTCGAGATGCTGGAGGTTGTACAGAGTTTGTTGCAATAATAACTTATCCAAATACAACTACACAAATACCAAGTCACTATAGCTACACTTATACAATTAATGGCAATGTAATTAATGATGAATTTGATAATGTGAATCCTGATGAATATAATGCAAGTTTAGAAACGAATACTTCAACTAACAACTCAAATTCTAGTAATAATACAAATACTACTATCAATAATTCAGGTAGTACAAGCAGTCCAGGGAAAGTATATTGGACACCTAATGGAAATAGCTATCATACTACAAAGAGTTGTTCTACTTTATCTAGAAGTAAAACTATTTTAGAGGGAACACTACAAGAAAGTGGAAAGAATGACCCATGTGATAGATGTCATTAGTGAAAAGTAACTTAAGAGATTAGATTAAATTCTAGTCTCTTTTATTTTCCACAAAATACATAGCTTAATGAAATATATGGTATAATTTCTATATATTTATTGAAAGCCAAGTGTTACTTGGTCAAGTAATAATCAAGAGGCCTTTGCAACTAATATAGCAAATCAAAGAAGTGTAAAAGAAATTACACCAACAGATGTTTTTGGGGGGATTAAATTATGAGCAAAGTGAAAAAAGTCATTGTATTACTAATTATTATAATGGGTTTATTAGGGGGAACTATTATTTATATAAGGCCTATCAGTGAAAAACAATATGTGCAAAAGAATGCTGATGAATTAAATTTACAGAATTATGAGGATTATTCTGATTTAAACTTTCTAAAGGAAGATATAAAAGATAAGAAGGTTGTATTTACAAATGAGGTTCATGGAGCTAATGAAAACGCAGATGTTCAGTATAAATTTGCTAGTTATTTGATTGATAATTGGGATTGTAGATATTTATTATTAGAAATGGGATATGCAGAAGGCGAAATTATTAATAAATATATTCAAACAGGAGATGAGGAATTATTAAAGAATTTCTCAAATATATGGCAATCTAAATTTAATAATGTTTCATATATAGAGTATCTAAAAAAGCTTCATGCAAAAAATAAAGGTCTTCCACAAGATAAAAAGATAATAATAAAGGGAGTAGACTCCATTGAAAATTCAGAAGCCACTGGAATGTATATTGATTTACTTATAGAAGATAATCCTGAATTAGGCAAAGAGCAAATTACTGCCTTAAATATTTTCAAGAAACAAATTACAGAGTGTATTATAAGTGATGTTCATGGATGGGGTGGAGAAGAAAATATAAAAAACATATTAAGTGCAGTAAAAGAAATAAGTGATATAATAAATGAAAACAATAAAAGCTATAAGGAAGCATTAGGTGAGAATCTGTTTAGTATTTCCTTTATATTAAATAATATTAAAAATTCACAAGACTTTAATTTTACAACTGCTGCAAGTGTATACTCTGATAAGGAGTGGTATGAAACTAGAGATAAGTATATTTATGAAAACTTTAAGAAGTTAGATGAATATTTTAAAATGGATAAATGCTATATGCATTATGGAGTTCAACATGCTTATCAAAAGGAGATTAATGGTGTTAAATTTTTAGCGGCTTATTTGGCTGAAGACGAAAAATTAAAGGATAAGTTATATAGTATTAATACTATATATGGAGACGGAACAATTTTTCAATTTCAATCATATTCACCTACTCAATATTTTAGTATAAGCTATGAATTGAGAGAAATACTTAATGGTTCTAAATATGAAGGCAAAGATATATTTATAGATTTAAATAATAGAAAAAGTACATTTTCAAAAGAGCTTACACCTACAGTGTTTACTTATTATGATAGTGCAATGGTTGAAAAAGAAGTATTTTATAGTAATAAAGGAGTTACAACAGATTATTTTCAAGGTGTTATTTTAATTAATAAACCTACTAATGTTGAGCCAGCTATTCCTGTAGGAAATTAATTTAATATAGTTTGATTGAGTGGACTGAGATAGAAGTTGTAATTGAATAGATATTAAGGTTTGACCGCTAACTGAGTAATTTAATATTCTTAGTTAGCGGTCTTTTTAGCTTTTTAAGATCCAGTGGTTTCACCACTTACTCTATAATGTCTATAGAATCATCTATTCTTACATATAATTCTTTAGGCGTTCTTATATAAAAATCAGATGGCAGGTTATTTTCATTTTGAGTATTGAGTGCATCATAAGGTCTAATTAATGGAGATGATCTAAGGTTTTCGAAAGAGCCTTGAAGATTTAATATGCCATATCCCCATTGTGGATTAGGATATATATCACCAGACCTTTTACTAGTACCCCTTGTGAAATAAGAAATAGCTGTAGGGCCATATATGTTTGGGTCATTTCCCAGGACGATTCCCCATTCTAGCAGAAGAAGCGTGGCACCACACAGTACAGCACCAGCTACAGAGCCGCCAGAAAGTAAGGTATTTTCATTATTCAGTCCTGTAGTTAAAGCCATAACTCCCCCTGTAGTTAAGTTAGGTTTTACTCTATTATCTGCAGTAAATCCTCGACCGGATTCTACAGCTATAGTATTATTATTTTGATTGTAGAAAGAGGTAGTTATAGATTTTCGGGCATTAGCTGGTGCTTGAAGTGTAATGTATGGGTTAGGATTTATTACTCTGGTAGTTAATTGTATAAGTGGCCTTTGAGGTAGCCACAGATTATATACTCCATTAACTATATAATCTCCTTTAAGTCTTAATTGCCAAAGACCAGCTTTGGGATTTTTAATAGTTATATATATAGATTCATTTCCACTAGCAAATTCAGGGTTTAAAAAAGCGATGTTAATTATACTATTTTCAAGAATTAAATTAACTTGCTCAAACTTACTAGACACAAGGCTAGATTGTATAGGTTTTGCAATCTCACCACTAGGAGAAATTAATTCAATAGATATTACATCAGGTCTTTGAACCCAGAGCATGAGAACTAAATTATTTTCATTAGAACCTACAATGATTTCTAAAATTTGAATTGTATTACTTTTTAGAAATCTACCATAACCATGTGTTAAGCTAGCTCCTTGATTACCAGTATTAGTTACGAAGATAAGTCCCTTTCTTGTTGAAAAGAAGTTAATATCTTCTTCTATGGAGGTAATACCTTCATGTCCACCCCAATTTGTTCCTGCAGAGATCAGAATACTCATAGGTTTTGTCGAAGGTGATGGATTGTAATTTATTACGAACCTCATTGCAATATAAATATCAATACCTTCAAAAATCGGTGTGCTTCTTCTATCATTGATTCCCACTAATCTAAGATTACTAGTTTTAAATTCTTTAAGTTTTACAATTAAAAATTCACATTCAGGAGCACTGCCTATAACATTATTTAATCCTCTTGCACCAACTAAACCTGCTACATTTGTACCATGCCCTAACTCATCTCTTGAAGGAACTATATCATAAGGATTCCCACCTTGATTTGATACTTGAATAGCTCTATTAATTTCATCCTGGCTATAAACAGTGCCAAAAAATGCTACAGGGTCATCATTGTTATTACTTTCAATAGTTTGATCCCATATACCTATAATTCTTGTAGTTCCATCAGGATTTTGAAATTGAGGATTTAAATAATCTATACCCGTATCTATAATTGCAGCTATTGTACCTTTCCCTGTAAGATTTAAAAAGGTTTCTCCGTGAAATTGGGTTATATTAGCAGCTTCTACTGGCTCTATAGCTGATAAGGTGTAAGGGAAACTAATATCTATGTTAAATATATTGTTAAATCTATTTATAAAGTCAATATAATTAGCAGTTCTCACAGAAGCAATGTAGGCACCCTCAGATACGTTAAAGGCACATACATAGTCTATTTCTTTAATCAGGCTATTAAAATCTCCTGTATATTTAATGAATACAGTTACATATTCTTCGCTAATGTAGGCCTCTCTACACAGATCAATTTCTCTGGATGTACTTAGAGTATTCATTTATAAAATTACAACTCCCCCAAATATCTATCTATTCATATTATTCAATGAGACTTAAAGTAGTTACAAATTAAATAGATATAGAGTTAATAACGTCAAAAAGGTCATCTTTAATTCTGTTCGCCAATTATTCAACTTCTCTCATTGAAATAGGCATAATAAAAGAGTCGATTACCCGACTCTTTTATTATGAATATCACTTTAAATAAATTGCAGATGCTCTAATATTAGATTTAATCTTCAATATAAGAATTAACTATCTCACCACAATAAGTCATATGGGAATCGTTGCTTTACTCTTCAGCAGCGTCTGAATCAGCTTTAGTTATATGAACTGTATCACGTGGATGCTGAGGAGGAGCATAAATAGAGTACAATTTAATTGGTGTATTACCTGTATTGATTAGATTATGCCATTTACCAGCTGGTATGATGAAGGCAAAATCATCATAGACCTCTTTTTGAAAATCTAAGTTATCTCTTCTGTCGCCCATTTTAACAAGTCCTTCACCATCTTCAATACGTATGAATTGATCAAGGTTAGGGTGACTCTCTAAACCTATTTCTCCTCCAACAGGAATACTCATCAAGGTAAGTTGCAAATGAGTTCCAGTCCATAAAGCAGTACGAAAAGTATCATTTTGCTTAGTAGCTTCATCAATATTTACTACAAAGGGTTCTGGTCCATAATCCTTCAATTCAATAAAACTATTAGCATATTCAGATCTTAAATAATTAAATCTTGATTCATAATCAATTTCATCAGTATAAGGGATATATTCATTAGGATACATATTTCTCTTCCTTTCATAGAACTATAACATTATAGTATTCTTTAAGTTTGGAAAATGTGCTTGATTCACAGGAATACTATATAATGAGGTCATGTGTAGAATTTATTGATGAAGATCTGAACCTGTTTAAAGTAGATATATTTGACCATTAAAATTTGTGCAACCCTATTGATGCAGAACTTGTAATAGAGGTTGCACAAACTATTTATATGAAAGATAAGAATGTGTTATTGCTTGTTTGTATTATTCCAACTGTTGTAATAAATATGTTGTGAGATATCTTTTGGTGGATAATGTTCATCATCTTCATTGGTTTCACCAATTGGAGTCATCGCAACTACTTTGAATTTTTCAGGGATATTTAAAATCTTACGCACTGCTTCTTCCTCAAAAGAACCTATCCAGCAAGTTCCATACCCTTCATTTGTTGCTGCCAATACCAGATGTTCCATAGCAATACCGCAATCCAACATAAAATATGATTTATTATCAACATCACCACTTTCCGATGGGTCTGCCACTACAACAGCAATGATTGGCGCTTGTTTAAGTGCATTTGATGTTTTGTCAGTTTTGTTTATAATTGTATTGGAGATTTGCTCTCTTAAATTTTGTTCATTGATAAAAATAAATCGATAACAAGTTTTATTTTTCCATGAAGGTGCCATTAAAGCAGCATTGATAATTTTATCTAATTTTTCTGTTGGTATAGGAGTTGACTTGTAGGTCTTATTACTTGTTCTGTTTTCAATTACTTTATAAAAATCCATTATTATTCACCTTCCTTATCACAATAATTCTTAAATTTATAAAATGATAATTTAAAGCTCAAATTTATGAAAAGAGCCGTCCTTATGTATTTTAGTATGTGTGAATATGTGCTTTTTATACTTTAAGTAAAACTATAAATAATAAAAGAACTATAGATAGCATGGCTTTGTTTTTCTCCTAGGTATTCACACGACCTCAGAGGTCATAATATAAACTGGAAGGTTATGTTTGCTTTGATATTAAACATTCTATTATTATGGGTGAAAAAGAAATTTTGGATATATTTAAATGATAATGTAAATATAACATTTAGATTATTGAAAAAAATGGTACAATATATGTAGCTAAAATTATTATATGGAGGAGTATAGATATGTGGATAAATAATGCTGGGCAGAATTGTCCTCATCATTCATAAAAAGGCTTATGGGTATGTGAAAAAGTGTATTGAGGAAATGAAGCCACTATATGAAACTATTATCAGAGATATCATATTAAATTAATAAGAAAGTAAGTTTTTTATAATACAATTATGAAAGGGTGTAAATATGATTAATAGACAATTAGAATTTAATGAAAAAAGAATCTGTGGAGTTTGGCTAATATTAATTGGTATTGTTATAACGGTTTCTACTTTATTTGGTGGAAAGTATTTATTAAATCCAATTATTTTTATGATAGGCTATGGAATAAGTTTTTATATCGTTTTTATTAATGAAAAAATTAAGTTAAAATTATCGCAAGGCTCTAGTACTCCTTTTCAAAATAAAGTGGCTAACATCGGTATTATATCATTGTTTATTTTGATGTTTTTAATCGCTGGTCCGTTTTTCCCATCTCAAAATTGGCGTATGATATGGATCGGTACATTGTTATCTACTGGACTGCATTTTTTTATATTTTACTATGTGCATGGTAAGGCAATGCTTTTACTTGGGGCAACTTGTTCCATCATAGCTATAATAGGAATGGTTTTAACTAATATTCCATTTAAACCAATTGGTATCATAGATGGTTTGATTAAATTTTTATTTGGTTTATATCTTCTTTTTTTATCTTCGCCATCCAAATCAAAAGTAAGATAATTTTCCACAAACGTAAGTTTCAAAAACCACTAAATGATACCAATTCTATAAACTCGAACCAGTGTTACAACTTTGCTTGATCTGGTCAGTTTAAATTTTTAGTTTTTATCTCTTCCGAACAGGAATCCAAACTTCACTATAAGCATAATCTTTTTTGTCTCTATCCATTTTAGTAAAAGAAAATGTAGGGGCATTAATTACTTCATAATCGGATGATAGAAGCCATTCAGAGTATGCTTTTGCCATTGTATTTTGTAGAGTCGATGGAAATGGACCTTCGTTTGGGAAGATTGCCCAAGTATATGCATCTACAGGCACTTTTTCTAATTGATCACTCACTTGATTTGTAGTTGTTAAAACACCTATCAAGTGAGTTAAATCTCCTTCTTCTTTTAAGAAATTAGCGTCAGCCTCATAAGAAGCATTGACTATTTCATAGGGCTCAATGTTTTGAAGAGAATGCATTTCTTTCCTTTGTTCGTCAGTGATGCTTTGTGCAAGCTTCACAATTTCATTATTAACACCTTCAAATTGCATTGGGATTCTTTTGCTTACACCTACTAAATTAAATGCGGGTTTGTCTTCAATTCTAAAATCCATATTAATTCCTCCTTTAACTGTTATAACAAATGAAAGTTTAGGAAAAGTTTTACTGATACCATTTTTCATAACTTCTGAAGGTAAAAAACCACACCATCTTTTAAAGGCTCGAGTAAAACCATCTATTGATTGATAACCGTATTTTAAAGCAACATCAGTAACTTTTTCTCCATGTAATAAATTCATACTAGCTTCAGATAATTTTCGGTTTTTAATATATTCACTAAGCGTCATCTCTGAAAGATAAAAGAATATTTTCCTAAAATGATAATCAGAAACACCAGCATAAATAGAAATTATTTCAAGAGATAGGTCATCAGTTAAATGATCTTCAATATAATCAATTACGTTATTTAAATCTTTTAACATTATCTTCGCCCCTTCCATATCTACATAATATCAAAGCTGCTTTTTTCATGCTCGACTTTTTTTACATAAAAAACATCGAATTGGACCTATATCAATAACTAGGACATAAATCATGCACTATCATAAGGGTTGACTTTACTGATAAAGGAATGAATATTTTTTTATCTGCTATCATTTGTTGAAATTGACTATAAATATATTGATTCCCAAGATCAATGAGAAGTATTATACATTTGTATTAAGTACAACATATTTATGAATAAGTAACTTTATACCCAATTAGCCCCTTGTCATCGGCATAAATCACAGTTTACTGTTAGATTGAAAAAATTACCAAATATTACCTTTATATAAAAATTGTATTGACATTGGAAAAATAATGAATTAATATTTTACTATAGCTTAATTTAATATGAAGTCGAAGGGAGTGTTATTATGACAGCAATATTTGAGGTGGTTTTGAACTAATTAAATATAGAGCAAAAGGTTTTGAAAAATGGATAAAAATGACATTTATTTGTGTTGCCTTTTGCTAATGTTATGAGTATAACCGTTCGGCCTAAATAATTTTGGTTGTTAACGCGATGCAGGTTATCGTGTTTTTTTTATGCCTATAAATTTATTATCCCGCAGGAGGTCTATTCTCTTTGCGGGATTTTTGTATCCTTTTTTAGAAGACGGATTAAACTAATTTGTTCTAACCCTTATAATAATGTTTTATATTATGGAATTAAAATAAATGAAGGTTCAATAAAGCCGTGATATTGCAATAATTTACGAATTAGGCTTAGTGATATAAGTTATTGTGATGAAAGGAAGATTTTATGAATTTAGAAAAATTAGGTTGGAATAGTTATTTTGAAGAAGAATTTAGAGTGTATTTTAATAAAGGTCTTATTGCTGGAAGAATAGTTTCACAGCAGAAAAATAACTATTTACTACATTATGAAAAAGGTATAATAGCTGCAAAGCTAGCAGGTAAATTTAGATACAATGTAGCATACAGTAAAGACTTGCCAGCAATTGGTGATTGGGTAGCTGTTCAGTTAATAGAAGGTAGCACCCAAGGAATAATTCAAGGTGTTTTACCTAGAAAGAATTGTTTTGCAAGAAAACAGCCTATATCTGGTGGAAGAAAGATTAGAAATGGAATAATAGTAGGAGGGCACATTGAGGAGCAGGTTGTAGCTTCAAATATAGATACAGCTTTCATTGTAAGTGGGCTTGATGGAAATTTTAATATCACAAGAATAGAAAGATATATTACATTAGCATATAACAGTGGAGTAAATCCAGTAATCATTCTAAATAAAGCAGATGCATGTAATAACATTGATGAATATAAAACAAAAGTAAATGATATTGCAATAGGAATACCTATTTACTGCATTAGTGCTATAAGTAATATAGGCATGGAGGTTTTTAAGGAATACTTATCATATGGTAAAACAGTAGTATTCTTTGGTTCTTCAGGGGTAGGAAAATCAACTATTATTAATTATTTGCTTGGAGAAGAAAAGCAGAAAACAGGCTCTGTTAGTTCAGCTAATGGAAAAGGTAGACATACAACAACTAGTAAGGAACTATTTTATCATGATTCTGGTGCAATGATAATTGATACTCCGGGGCTTAGAGAGCTTCAGCTTTGGGGTGACGAAAATGGAGTTGAAGAAAGTTTTAAGGATGTAGCTAGTTTAGCAGAAAATTGTAAGTTTAAGGATTGCAACCATGATAAAGAACCAGGCTGTGCAATAAAACAAGCTATAGAAGATGGTATCATAAGTCAAGAAAGATTTGAAAGTTATATGAAGCAGTTAGGTGAGATAAAAAGGTTAAGTAAAGAAAAAAGGCAATATGAAATATTTAAAAGTAGGAAAAGTAAGAGGGGATGTATGTAGTATGGTAGTAGAACTTAATAGAGCTGATTTTAATAAGGTTACAGATTTATTTATAGATTTAGAATATAATTTATCAATTTTCAGTGTTATAAATAAAATCAATCCAGGCAGGATTTTTGTTAACAATGTGGACAATCCAACAACAGCATTAATAATAAGTCCCGAAGGTATGTATTTCGCAGGAAATGCAAAAGATGATGACTTTAATTGTGAGTTAAATAATGTATTGAAAGATGATATTTTTAAAAAAGCATTAGAAAAAAGTAAGGTAGATTATATAGTTTTTTATTCTTCAAAGGAATGGGAAAAATCATTTAAAGATATATTTCATTCATTATATCCAATGGAAGATGATAGAAGATATCTAGAACTAGAAATAGATAAATTTAATAATGTGGAAGTATCGGAAAAGGTAAAAAAAATAGATAGAGAAATGTTGCTAGATAGTAATTTGAAAGAAATTGATGATGTAAGAGAAAGTATAATTGAAAACTGGTCTTCCATTGATAATTTTTTAGAAAAGGGATTTGGGTATGTATATATAGTTGATGGTGGTGTTGTAAGCAGATGTATAGCTGACTGTGTAGTTGAAGATAGATGTGAACTAGGAGTAGAAACAGAAGAGGATTATAGAAAAAAAGGATATTGCACACAAGTGGTTATTGCTGCTTTAAATCATTGTAAAAATAACAATATAAAAAATGTAGGTTGGCACTGTTGGGATAATAATATTCCATCCTATAAATTAGCTGAAAAAGTTGGATTTGAGCAAAAAAAGAATATTAAAGTATATTTTGGGTGGTATGATTTATACGATAATTATTTAATAAATGGTAACTATTATCTCAAGAAAAATGTAAATTACAAGCTTTCAGCTGAATTTTATACTAGAGCATTTGAAAATAACCATGGGTTTGTATGGCAATTTTATAACGCAGCATGTGCTTACTTTAAAATCAATAAGAGGGAAGAAGCTAAAAGATATTATCAAATTGCTTTGAAAAATGGATGGAAAGGTATTGAGCCATTAAAATCAAGTCCACTATGTGAATATCTCTATGATTTAGAGGATAGCATAAGGATTGAAGCAGAATTAAAAATGTAGGAGACTATTTTGAGTATTGCATTTGCTCTTTATATAATTTAGGATGGTGCGGAAAATGAAGAAGTTAATTGAGCAATAAAGTTTGATGTATGTCCCTTAACTATGATAGTTTAATGTGAGCTTTCTTAAGAATATTAACATATTTTATAAATACTTCAGGTATAATTTTATTAAAAGGAAATTAAGTGGGGGTATGATTTATGAAATCGCTGATAATATATTGTTCTGATTATAAAAAAAACACTGAAGTAATTGCACAGATATTGGCTGACAAAATGGATTCGGAGTTAATTAATATAAGAGATGTTAGTGATTTAGACATAGAAAGTTATGATTTGATTGGATTTGGTTCTGGAGTATACAAGGAGAGTTTCTCACCAAAGCTTTTTAAGTTGGTTGATAAGTTGAATTTAGCAGGTAAAAATGTTTTTGTATTTTCAACCAGTGGAGTTGGGATGAAGTTCTATAATAGTAGGTTAATTAAAATTTTAGAGTCAAAAGGAGCAATAAACAAGGGTAGCTTTGCCTGTAAGGGTAGCTTTATAGCAAAGGATTTTACCAACAAAAAGCTTTTTAATATTATGGGCAGATTATCACAAGGGCATCCCAATCAAAGAGATTTTAAAGAAGCAGAAGGATTTATTATAAGGGTACTGGATTCACTTTAAACTTAGGTTATTAACTCAGGGTATTAATCTTCTTACTTAAGAACAAAAAAATATTTATTTATATTATAGTTGAGTAAAATCAGAAGATATTTATTATAGAAGGGAGAAACATCAATGAATATTAATTTTTCAATAGAAGAATCAGTAAAAAAACGATACAGCGTAAGAAATTATAAAGAACAAGAGGTTGAACTAGATAAAAGAAAGGCAATTGAATCCTTTGTTAATTCATTGGATAATCCTTTTGGGAAAAAAGTTAACTTTCATTATCTTGACAATTGGGAAATGAAGGATGAAGATAAGCTTGGAACTTACGGTGTTATTAAGGGGGCAATGCAATATATTGGAACAGCTATTAAATTAGAACCAATGGCATTAGAAGCCCTAGGATATGAACTAGAAGCAGTTATTCTTTATTTAGCTCATCTTGAACTTGGGACCTGTTGGTTAGGGGGAACTTTTAATCGTAAAGGATTTGCAAAGGCTATGAATATAGAAGAAGATGAAATATTTCCAATCATAACTCCCTATGGTTATGCTGCTACGAAGAAGCATATGAAAGAAATCGTAATGAGAAAAATGATAAAAGCAGATCAGCGTAAAGAATGGAATCAATTGTTTTATATAAATGATTTTCAGACACCTCTTACAAAAGAAAAAGCAGGAGATTTAGAGGTTCCTTTGGAAATGGTTCGCTTAGGCCCGTCAGCATCAAATAAGCAGCCTTGGAGAATTCTAGTAAAGGACAATGCATGCCACTTTTATGAATATAAACAGCCGGGATATAGTGACAGTTTTCCATATGATATTCAAAGGGTAGATATGGGAATTGCTGCAGCCCACTTTGATTTTTCAGTTAAAGAAAAGGGGCTCAAAGGTTATTTTGATACAGAATGTGAACCAGAATTAGAATTGCCTGACCATATGGAATATGTTTTTTCTTGGATTAGAGAATAGAATGGGATATTATGTAATTTATTTATGTTTAAACTCCTCTTGGACTAAGGTCTGAGAGGAGTTTTTTATGGGGTATATAAATATGCAAACTTAGTAAGTAGTGCTAACAAACCTATAAAAACAATCCCAAAACGAACATTGAATTTTATTGTAAAAGACTACCTTATATTATATAATATAGTAATAGTTGATAAAATTTGGTCTAAATATATAATACTAGGGGGGATTAAATGTCAAAATATAATTTGTTCTCGAAAAAGAAACTTGGAATCCTTGATATCATTCGAATTCCAGTTCATTACTGCCCCTTTTATACTATTTCAATTGCGGTTGTTAGTTTTTTTAGTGGTATAGTTCCAACACTTTCACTTTTAGCCACTTCATATTTCATCAATTCTTCAATATTATTTTTCACAGAAGGCTTGGGTGGAACTCATATCAAAATGTCAGTATTGGCAATTATTTTATGTACAGTGTATTTGAGTTTTTCGCCTTTATTGATGGAGTATCTTAATAGGAAGCTTGAAAATAGTTTAATGGAGAATTTTTCTGTTTCTTTAATAGGTAGGATTGCATCACTAAAATATGAATATCTTGAGGATGACTCAAGCTTAGATTTAATATCTAGAGTTTCTAGACAACCTGAGACCCAATGTGTTAAGTCTTATGGACAAGCATTGGGAGCATTTAGTTTAATACTAAAAATCATAGGGATTATGAGCGTTCTTCTCTTTAACGTTGCCTGGGCTGCATTAGCAATTGCATTAATAGCAATACCAACATTTCGTATTGCTATAAGGGGTGGTAAAGAAAATTATGAAGCAAATAGAGAGTGTGAAAAACATATAAGAAAAGCGGGGTACCTATCAGAAATTCTAACTGGAAGAAATGCTGCTAAAGAAAGAACTCTTTTTAACTTCTCAAAGAAGGTTAATGATTGGTGGCATAAGCAATACGAAATTGCAAGAAATATTAAGTTTAAAGCCAGTTTAAAATGGTTAAAGGAGTCTGAAATTGGTGGAACTTTAACCTCCTTACTGATAGCAGTTATTATTTTAATTCTTGTATTTCCATTAAAAACAGGTTTATTGTCTATAGGACTCTTTATTTCAATTGTTAATAGTATTCTGTCATTAATTCCAGATTTGGCTTGGCAATTACCAGAGTATACTGAAGCTATAGCTGAATCAAAAGAGTATTTGGAAGATTTTACGAAGCTATTGTCATTAAAGTATAAGAATGAGTACTTGTGCGTTCCATCAGAGAATCCAACTACATTGTATCGAATAGAATTTAGGAATGTAACATTTAGATATCCAGGAACTAAACGTGATGTATTGAAAAACCTTAACCTTATCATTGAAAGAGGAATGCATTATGCTCTTGTTGGTGCTAATGGTTCCGGAAAGACAACAATCACTAAACTACTAACGGGATTGTATGAGGAATTTGAAGGAGATATTCTTATCAATGGCATTTCAATTAAGACGTACAGCCAACAAGAATTAAAATCCATGTTTGCTATAGTATATCAGGACTTTGCTAAATATGAGATTTCATTGAAGGATAATATAGCATTAGGAGATGTAAACAGTTATAGCACTCAACGCCTTGAAGAAGCAATTGAAGAAAGTGGATTAAAGGAGTTACTACAAGAATTACCTAGAGGTATAGATAGCTCTATTGGTAGAATTGTTAAAGAGAGTATTGATTTATCAGGTGGACAATGGCAGCGAGTTGCCATTGCAAGAACACTAGTAAGTAATGCTTCCTTAAGAATTTTAGATGAACCAACGGCAGCACTAGATCCAGTGAAAGAGAGTCAACTTTATGAGAACTTTGAAAAAATTAATCATGGGAAGACCACACTTCTCATTAGCCATCGATTAGCTTCAACGAAACTTGCAGATGTTATTTATGTAATTGAAGAGGGAACTGTAAGTGAACAAGGTAATTTTGATGAACTGATGAAAATCAATGGTTCTTATGCTGAAATGTTCAATAGTCAGAGGAGGTGGTATGAGAATGAAAACTAATAGAAAATCTGACTGCAGTATAATTGTTCAAGCATTTCGAAAGGTAATTGGTGCCTGTCCAATGTATTTTCTATTTATTTGTGTCATTGACTTACTATTGGGTTTAACACTTGCTCTTAACACCTTGGCCCTTGACAACTTTTTTAGCCTTGTTGGTCAATATGTTGCTGGAAAAACAGTATTAAGTGGAGTATTGAGTTCTCTTATATTACTTATCCTTTGTATTTTGGCAAACCCAGTATTAAATGGACTAAGTACAGTTTTTTGTTTAGACTATGAACGTAAGGTGATAGGAAAACTTGAAAAGATGTTTAATGATAAATGTGCCATGCAGCAAACAGCTAGTTTTGAGGAAACTTCTTTTTTGGATGGTATTAATAAGGCACAGAAAGGTGTAAAAAATAGTGTATCACTTATAACAGGAATTGTGGATGCTACACTAATCTATATCCCTTATTTTTTAATTATCGGTGTATACCTTTATAGCTTAAAACCAAACTTAATTATAATCATTTTTTTATTTTCCATTCCAATTATGTTTTCTCAAATGTTTAAAAGTAAATTATATGCTAGACTGGAAGATAAGGCTGCACCCTTGCGTAGAGAATGTGAGCATTATGGGGAATGCATCATTGGCAAAGAAAAATTTAAGGAAACAAGATTACTTGGAGCATACAATTTCTTTATTAAGAGATATAAGAACAGATTACAAACTCTAAATAATGTTACAATGAAGACTCAAGTTAAATCAATAAGGATTGAGTTGTTATTTAAAATTCCCGTGGTATTGGGACATGTAATTACCCTGCTATTGCTTGTTAGGTATCTTCTTGACGGTTCCATTTCAGTAGGAAACTTTGGTGCTGTTTTAGCTTCAACAGCAATGATTATGAATATGTTAGAACAGATGATTTGCTATATAATAGGAAACTCAATGAAGCAGATTGGGACTGTGGATAACTATCTTAAATTTATGAATATAAAAGAATCAGTAGGAAAGCAAATTAACTATGAAAAAGCTCCAGCCATTGAGCTTAAGGATGTTTCCTTTAGTTATCCAGGGAGTAAGAAAGATGTTATTTCAAAGGTATCTATAAAATTTCATAGTGAGGAAGTCATAGCTATTGTAGGAGAAAATGGTGCTGGAAAAAGTACATTAGTAAAGCTAATTTCTGGGATTTATTTACCTAATAAAGGTAGTGTATATTTTAACGGTGAAGATACCAGAGGATTAGATCCTAAAACCTTGATGAGTAATATTTCTAGTGTATTCCAGGACTACCAACGCTACAAGATGACACTGCAGGATAATATCATTATAAGTGATACATCAACAACTTTGATAAACCAATGTGCTCAGAACTCATTAAAAGAAGCTGATTTAAATGTGAATTCCAAGGTATTTCCACAGGGTATGAATACAATGCTTTCACGAGATTTTGATGGGGTGGATCTTTCAGGAGGACTTTGGCAAAGAGTAGCCATTGCAAGAGGATTTTATAAAAAACATAATATGATTCTTCTTGATGAGCCTACAGCTGCCATTGATCCAGTAGAAGAATCTAAATTATATATGAAATTTATTGAGTTATCAAAAGGAAAAACATCTTTTATTGTTACCCATCGCTTATCTCTAACTAAAATGGCAGATAGGGTAGTTGTAATGGATCAAGGTAAAGTTGTTCAAATAGGAACTCACAAAGAATTAATTAGTGTAAAAGGAAAGTATCAAGAACTGTATAGTTCTCAAAGTAAGTGGTATGTAGAAAACTAATATGATGAAAATAAAGATATTCAAAAGAGTTTGTTTAAAAGGAAACACATTTAGAGCCTTGAGAAATCAGGGTTCTTTTTAAGTGCAAAAAGTTATAAGTTTCCAAAGACATAGTAAGGAAACAATGAAAGTGATATAATAAAGCGAATGAGTATGACTTTTGAAGAAGAATACGTGAAAAAGTATAACAAGGAGAATTAAGATTGAATCTTTAAGAAGATAAATTAGAGGAGGATACATAATGAAAATTTCAAAAGAAGATGCGTTGATGTGGTTTGAGTTTTTTGCCATGCTACCAGAGGATGAGGAGCTTATGACAAAACAACAGGAAATCATATACGCTACCTTTGCACAAATAGAGGAGTCAATTGATCATAGGAATAATATGTTAATGTCAGAAATTAAAGACTTAAAAACTCTTGGGAATAGAACTTATTTCGTGGGAAATGAAAGAAAGTTTGCAATGGGATGCCGTTCTTGTCTTATGGGAACTGGCTTAAGT
Source organism: Clostridium sulfidigenes (assembly GCF_052067195.1). Classification (NCBI taxonomy): domain Bacteria; kingdom Bacillati; phylum Bacillota; class Clostridia; order Eubacteriales; family Clostridiaceae; genus Clostridium; species Clostridium sulfidigenes. The sequence goes on from NZ_JBQHQR010000015.1 coordinate 104,721, forward strand.
GCAATTAGAAAAACAAACAAATGTAATATAGAGTGTAAGTTCTGCTATAACTATGGAGAATTAGAGGATCAGCCTCCTATAGGTGAAGGTATGTGGGAAATCGGAGGTACAAAGTTTTATGAGAAGGATATAGATTTACTTCTTTCCATCCATAAGAAACCTACTGGGGTATGCTATGTTTATTTAGAGCCTTTTATGGAAATTGAAAAGTACTATCCTGTTATAAAAAAGTTTAGTGAGGCAGGGGTTCATCAACATTTATACACCAATGGTACTTTAGCTACGGAAGAAACTTTGAAGGCATTAGCAGAAGCTGGCCTTGACGAGATAAGATTCAACCTAGGGGCAACTAATTGTGCAGATAAAGTTATAAAAAATATTGGACTTGCTAAAAAATATATTAAAAATGTAGGTATTGAAACTCCAATGACTCCTGAGTTTTTCCAAGGATTTTTTGAGAAAAAAGAAGCAATTTTAGACACAAATCTGGATTTTATAAATTGTGCAGAGCTACATTTAAATGAGAATAACATACACAATTATGAAGGCGAAAACATGTATATTTCTAGACATGGCTATATTTCTCCAACTTGGAGCAGAGAATTAACTCTTAAATTCATGAAAATAGCTGAAGAGGAAAACTGGGATTTAGCAGTTCATGATTGCTCAAATCATACAAAATTTGCGAGAAATTTAAACTTGAGTAGCAAAGAAGGTAAATGGTTCGGAGCTAGTAGCTATGGCTGTGAGTTTTCAAGGATACCATACGAAGTATTTCTACCAATACTGAAGGATGATAACTTCAAATTTTTATGTGAAGAAGAACTGCCTGAGGGCTATAAAGTAGGAGAGCTGTTTTTTTAATTAGATAAATGGAGTTTATTAAAATCATATCAATGGTTTCAAGCCCTAGAGTGTAATTATGCACACTCTAGGGCTTTTGTGGTAGGAAATGTATTTATAACATTGGTTGATGGTATTCAGTTTTCAATGGTATGGAAAGATTATTATCCACAGTGAAATTTTTCAAATAAAAAATAAATTGACTTAAATAGACTGCTGTGCTAAAGTAAATTTGTAAATTATAAATTACAAAATAGTTTAATATTTAAGTTTTCTAGGGTTCCGCAGTTTATAACTGGCAGGTCCGAGAGAAAACGCACAGTTAATTGTGTACACGGAAGGATAAAAGCCTGGGAGATATTTTAATAATATCACTTATGGCTTTTTTATTTTTATTTATTTTGAATAAGTCATGAGATATTATTATACTAATCTAACTACTACTAATTAAAGGAGGATTTCTAATGAAAAAGTTTGTCATTGAAAATGAATTTTGGAGCCTATTTCCAAGTGTAAAAATCGGAGTAATTGTTTGTTATGGTATAGATAATACTATAAAAGATAAAGAAGCATATAAAAAAATGATTTTAAATTCAGAGAAGGAAGCCTTAAAGTATTTGCAGAATGCAGAATTTAGCAGTAACGAAGTTATAAAAGTATGGAGAGAGGCATTTAAAAAGTTTAAAACAAAGAAGGGTGCAAGATCATCTATTGAGGCGTTACTAAAGAGAGTGCATAATGGAAATCAATTAGGGACTATTAATCCACTTGTTGATATTTATAACTCTGTTTCATTAAGATATGCACTTCCTTGTGGTGGTGAGGATATAGATACATTTGTTGGGGATATAAGATTAACTAAGGCTGTTGGAAATGAAAATTTTGTGGTATTAGGAACGGATAAAAGTGAACCACCATATGAAGGTGAAATAGTATATAAAGATAATGAGGGAGCAATTTGTAGGTGTTGGAATTGGCGTGAGTCAGTAAGAACCATGCTTACTGAAAATACAAGAAATGCTTTTTTGTGCATTGAATTAATTGATGAAAAAAGAACAGAAGAGTTCGAAAATGCTTTAAAAGATTTAGAGAAAGCAGTACAAGATAATTTAGGAGGAACATGTAAGGTCTCAATTCTTGATATTAACAATAAAGAAGTAACAATACTTTAATTTGAGGAGGATAAGTTAATGAGTGGTTTCAGTTATAAAGATATTTATAGCGAAGATGGAAAAAGAGTATTGGAAGTGAACATACTTCCAGAAAAACATTGTAACTTTGATTGCATATTTTGTCCTATTGGAAGAGCTCAAAATAAGGTAGATACCCAGAAGTCCTTTGATGAAATGAATAGTTCATTAAAAGAACTTGAAAGCATGATAGAAAATACTAAAGCAGAATTAGTTTTTATTAATTCAAAAGGAGAAGCTTTAGTGAATGAAAATATTATTGATATAATTAATATTATTAAAGGTAAAGGGGTGCCAGTGAAGCTATTATCAAACGGTTATATTCTAAACTGGCCAGAATTTAAAGAGATTGCAAATATGTGCGAGGAAGTTATTGGTGAGATAAAGGTTGCTTCAAATGAAGATTTCCAAAAAATCCAAAGGCCGATTGAAGGATATACTTTTGAGAGTCATATTTCAAATATGAAAGCTTTTAGAGAGCAATATAAAGGTAAATTTATATTAGAAGTAACTATTCTAAAGGGCTATAACGATGATGAAGAATCCATACAAAAACTAAAAAGTATTATTAAAGAAATATCTCCTAACAAGGTAATCATTGAAAGATTAGAAGATGAAAAATTTAAGAAAAAACTTGGTATACCTGATGAAAGATTTGAGGAAATTTCAAATTCATTACTAAATATTTAGTAATGGTCAGATTTAATATAAATTATAAATATTTTAAGAGAATCCTAAATGCAAAAAGGATTCTCTTAATTTTTAATAAGTATTAAAAATCAGTAAGAATATTATGGATTAAGTTGTGTCATTAATTCTTAAAATATGTACAGTTATAGTAAATAATGGTATTATGTTTATGAATAGTGCTACATAATAGTAAATTTATGTGAACTAACTAGTAATGGAGGTTTGAAATATGGAATCTGTATACATGGGTTTAATAACTATGCTATTTATTATTTTGATTATAAATATTAATACTTTTCAACGCAATCAAGATCGGATAGATTCAAAATTAAATAGAATTATTGAGAATTTTGGAGTATCTGAAACAGCTTTAGAGGAAATAAGTGATGAGTTGAAAGCTGAATTAATAAAACTTGTTGAGGCAAATAGAAAAATTAAAGCAATAAAAAAATTGAAAGATACTACTGGAATGGGATTAAAAGAAGCGAAGGATTATGTGGATAGTTTATGAACATATGGATACATTTATTGTAGCAGATAAGCTGCAATGGAGATTTATAGATGACAACAAAAAGGTTAGAAGAGTAGGTAAAAGAAAGAGTATGGGGTGGAAATGTTTTTTCTGATTCGGAATTACAAAACTTAAAATATCCACCTTTGAAAGATTTTTAGAAAAATTTTTATATAATAGGAGGAAATTATGTTATTTAACAATATAGAAACAGATAGATTATTTCTTAAAAACATATCCAGTGATGACAAAGATTTTATATTTAGCGAATTTTCAGATGATGTAGTTAATAGATACCTATTTGATGCTGAGCCATTAACTGATGTTGAAGGTGCAGATGAAATTATTAACTTTTATACACAGCAGGAACCACGATTACAGAACCGTTGGATTATAATAAGAAAATCAGATGGGATTAAAATGGGTACATGTGGGTTTCATTGTTGGAATAAAACAGAGTATAAAGTGGAAATTGGTTATGATCTTAAAGAAGAATTTTGGGGAAATGGGTATATGCAAGAAGCGATTAAAGAAATTATCACATTCGCCATAAGGAATATGAATATAAAAGAGATAAGTGCATGCATTTATATTGACAATAAAAGGTCAATTCGTCTTGTTGAAAATCTTGGATTTGTTTTATCTGGTTCAAGTTATGAATTATTTAGAGATAAAAAATATTTGCATAATATATATTCCCTTTATCTAACCAATTTAACATAATCTATCTACGGCGTAATGGTGTTGGCCAAGCTTTAAAAATTAATCTTCCAGACAAAACATAACAAAAAAAGTCGGGAATAACTGCTTGAAAAGCAATATGATATAAATGTAGACAGGAGTGATGAGTATGGGATGGATTGAATGTATTGGTGAAGCTATTAGTTACATCGAGGAAAATATCACCGAAGAACTTACAATAGAGGAAATTGCAACACAGGCTTTGGTGTCACCTTTTTATTTCCAAAAAGGATTTGCAATGCTTTGTGGTTTTACGGTTGGAGAGTATATTAGACAACGTAGGCTTACTCTTGCCGGCAGTGAGCTTGTATCTACTGATGAGAAAATTATTGATATTGCAGTGAAATATGGCTATAACTCACCAGATAGTTTCACAAAAGCCTTCACTCGTTTCCATGGTGTCACACCTACTGCAGTTCGAAAAGACGGAGCAATGATTAAATCTTTTGGGACCTTAAAAATCAAATTTTCATTGGAAGGCGGTTATATTATGGATTACAAAATTGTTGAAAAAGATTCATTTACGGTTATGGGAGTATCAAAGGTATTTAAATATGATAGTGCAACTAGAGAAATTCCACAGTTTTGGACAGAGCATTATCAAACAGGAAAGGGTAAAGTTGTGTGTGGAATGTACGGGGTATGCATTGATGAGAGTATGGGTTCAGATGAATTTGAATATTTGATTGCCGATAATTATATTCCATCCACAGTAACTCCAGATGGTTTTATTACAAAGATTATTCCTAAACACACTTGGGCTGTTTTTGCCTGCAAGGGTGCAATGCCAAAATCATTGCAAGATGTAAACCAAAAAATCTTCTCAGAATGGCTACCTAACTGTAAGGATTATGAAATTGCAGCTGGTTATAACATTGAAATGTATACAAATATAGCTGATTATCCAAAGGGTAATCAGGATGAAAATTATTACAGTGAAATTTGGATTCCTGTTAAGAAAAAATAATTAAAAGGTAAAAAGCCAATTCTTAGTGTTATTAAGTATTGGCTTTTTATGTAATTAGCAAATGTTAATGTTATATACTAAAATAATATATATAATATAAATATTAAGCATATCTTTAAAGAAATATTTTTCAAGAATATTGACAAACTTATGACCAAATTAAATGATAATATAAAGGAGAAGATAATAAATGTTTAGTTATAAAATATTAGATAAAACAAGTATTGAAACACTTCATAAAACGTTTTCAGATGCATTTTCTGATTATCAGGTTAAGATGGATTTACCTATCTGGAAGTTTAAGCAAATGCTTCAAAGAAGGGGTTATGTCTCCGAAATGTCCATAGGTGCATTTAAAAGTGAAATGTTAGTAGGATTCGTTTTAAATGGATTTAGAAATTGGAATGGAAAATCAACAGTATATGATCTTGGGACAGGCGTTACAGTTGAATATAGAAGACAAGGTATCACAAGCAATATGCTTTTAAATATCAAAAAAGAGCTTAAAGAAAAGCAAGTAGAGCAATATTTGCTTGAAGTAATTAAATCTAATACATCTGCGGTTGAACTATATAAAAAACAAGGCTTCGAGATTCAAAGAGAGTTCCAATGTTTTCATCTAGATAAAAATAAATATAATCCAATAACAACCTATATGGTTGAACATGTTGACAAAATTAACTTAAGACAATTAACAGGATTTTGGGATTTTGAGCCATCTTGGCAGAATTCTATTGATTCTATAAGTGCTATACCAGAAGAATTTCAATATTCTATTGTGCGTTTTGATAACAAAATTGTTGGCTATGGCATTATTGATAAGAAAACAGGAGATATTCCACAAATAGCAGTGAATAAGGATTATAGGGGTAAAGGAATTGCAAGAAGTATAATTACAGATATGATAAAAAATACAGAATCACATAAAATCAGCGTTCTTAACGTAGATGATCAATCTGAATCTACTAAAAACTTTTTACTCCAATTAGGGTTTGAATATAGTGTTAGTCAGTATGAAATGCTTATGAAAATATGATTTAAATGATTAAGAAACAATTTTGTAGAGGAAGGGACAATAAAACAGGGATATTTTTGGAAGGATATAGGAACCACATATTTGGTATTATATTTCATTTAAAAAGCTGAATATATGGCTAAATAGTATATCATGAGTATGATTTCCAAAACTAACATATAATGTTTACAAATATTTCAATTAGGTGTATAATTTTCATATGTAACAGTGTAATTTTGAAAGGTGGAGTGCCATTCGGTCAAATTAGTACTATGTAATCAAAAAGTATAATTTGGCACGGAGAAGTAAGATAGAATCATTTATTAAAATAGAGTGGTAAAACTGTTTGATGTGACAGTTTATTTGGTGAACCATTTTATTAGTATATGATTTTATTTTACTCTCTAGGCAATTGAACTATCTTTTTATGATAGAAGTCGTAGAGTAAAATCTACGGCTTTTTATTTTATTTAAATTATACTGTTACATTTATATTTTATATGAAAAAATTGATTTAAGAAGGAGATATTATTATGAAAAGACCATATGTGAACTTAAAAAGTGAAAATAAAATTAATGATTTTATGTTAGAATTAAAAAATAGTATAAAAAAGCTTAAATCTTTAGAAGGAGTAATTGGAATAACCTTAAATGGAGGGATGTCTCGAGGTTATGTAGATTATCTATCTGAAATTGACATAGTTATTTATTTAGATAAAGAGAATTATGAACTATGGAATAATGGAAAATCACCTATACCAATTGGGATTACAATGGCTCAAAAATATCTTTACGATATAAAGATATTAAATTTGGAGGAAGAAAAACAGAAATCGTGGGATAGTATTGCTTTATGGGATTTATCTTACTCAAAAATTTTATATGATCCTAATGGAGAAATAAAAAAATTTGTAAGAGATAAACTTATAAATAAACCAGAACCATTACAAGCTGAAGGATTACTTTTTGATTGTTGGTGGTATTTTAGATTAGCAGGTGATATATGGATTCATAGGGGAGATACAGTGCAAGGTCATTACATGATGAATAATGCTGTTACTAAGTTAGTAGAAGCTCTATTTATAGTAAATGGTGAATACATTCCACATGAAAAATGGATTATTAATTTTAGTAGAACTCTTTCTTGGACACCAACACAATGGGAAAGAAGAATTCTTGAAGTAATGAGTACAGGAGATTTATCATTAGAAAGTTTAATTAATAGGCAAAGTGTTATTGAAAAGTTATGGGAAGAAATAGATTTATATATTGTTGAAAAAGAGTGTCCACATTTTAAGCTTAGAGTTATGCAAAAAAGCTTTTATGATTTACTTAAACTGCTATTTGAAAATGATTTTGTAACAGTTGAGGAATGGAGTGAAAATGCCAGTTTATCCTTTTTATCAGGAGAACCTTTTTTTAGTTTTGTAACTATTAATGATGGAAAAATAATTGTTGATAAAGAAAAAGCTTTTTCAATAAAACCCGAGGATTTATATTATTGGCATTATGAAATTTTAGAAAAAGTATTATTAGAAATATAAGGTTTATTAATAAGTGGTATATTAGTAGAGTGATTAAGAGAAGAAAAATGCTCTTTTTTATTCGCAATGAAGGTCAAGAAATAGAATTTTTTATGATATATACTTTAGATATTGGAGGTGGAAGAATGAGTGAGGCTGAAACTATTATGGCGGTACAACGTATGCAAGAGTACATTGAAGTTAATATTTTAAGAAAGATTACGTTAAAAGAACTAGCTGTTGTGGCAGGATATTCACCATGGCATGCTGCAAAACTTTTCAAAGAAGTTACTGGTAAGGCACCATTTGACTATATTCGTGCATTAAGGCTCACTAAAGCTGCGTTAATACTACGTGATAGTAATGAAAAGATTATAGATGTAGCGATGGATTTTGTCTTTGACTCACACGAGGGCTTTACAAGAGCATTTTCAAAGGAATTTGGGATGCCGCCAAGAAAATATAGTCAATGTACACCACCAATAAAACTATTTATGCCTCAGAAAGTTTTCGATACCTACCGAGCATTTCATAAAGGAGGAAAAAAGATGAGTGATAACAATAACACCAAATCTATATTTGTACAGGTTATTCAGCGTCCTTCACGAAAAGTTTTGTTAAGGCGAGGGAGAAAAGCAACGGGTTATTTTGAATATTGTGAGGAGGTAGGGTGTGATGTATGGTCAGTACTTACAAGTGTAAAAGAAGCCATATATGAGCCAATTGGAATGTGGCTTCCAAAACATCTTATTAAAGAAGGAACATCACAATATGTGCAAGGTGTAGAAGTTCCCATTGACTACACAAATGATATTCCTAATGGGTATGAACTTATAGAATTGCCACCTTGCAAATTAATGATTTTTCAAGGTGAATCCTATAATGATGATGATTTTATGGATGCAATCTATGAAGTGTGGAATCATATTGAAAAATTTGACCCTACTGTTTACGGATATCAGTGGGCACCAGAAACTGCACCAAGATTTCAGCTTGCACCAATGGGGTACAGAGGATATATTGAAGCACGCCCTATTAAATCAATAAATTAAATACTGGATACAAAAACTTTTTTAAAGGCACTAAGGTAATAAAATCTTAGTGCTTTCTTTGTATGCATATTTGTTTATGGATATGGAAAAACAATCTACAGACATTCAGAAAATATGTGATGTGATATAATAGAATAAAGTTTAAAAGTTACTATATATGGAATATATAGTATGAGAAATATTATACTGCGAAAAATATTTAGATATTGATCAAAGGAGAATTAAGTATGAAATATAACAAGTATTGGGAATTCGAAGGTGAAATTACAACTCTTTATAACCAGAAAAAATACAGAGAAGCCTTAAATTTATTAGAATATGCATCAGAATATCTTCCTAAACAGGAATTTGATAAGTATTTATTTGAAATAATGATTTTAAAAGCTGAATTTTATTCTCATGAGGAAATGTATGAAGAGTCTATTAATGTGATATCATATCTTCTTAATGAAGGATGGGCATGTGATAAGGATATTTTTGATGAAGTTCATTTAAAAGCAGATATCAGGTATGTTGATCTTAAGAATAAAAATGATTCATTATTAACAAAGGCTAGAGAAAAGGCTAGATTTAAATATGCTGTCCATCTACCGATTAATTACATTGAAGGAAAGAAGTATCCATTATTTATTGCATTACATGGTGATCCTGGAAACATAGGTGAATTTAGTGAATACTGGAAGCCTGATGAATTTTTAAAGAAAGGTTTTATTGTTGTATATGTTCAATCTTCACAATTATATCGTCATAATGGTTTCAGTTGGACAATGAATCCACTTATTTCAAGAAATGATATCAAAGAATGTTATAATTTAATATTAGAAGAATATCCCATTGATGAGGAGTGGGTAATAATTGGAGGATTCTCAGGGGGAGCAATAACAGCCTTAGACATTACATTTGCTAATGCGATTCCTATAAAAGGGTTTATTGCAATAGGTCCAGATTTTACAGAATCATTTACCAAGGTGAATGTTAAGCTTGCAGCTGAAAGAGGGGTTAGGGGCATATTTATGGAAGGAGAAATTATAATGCCATTGGAAGAGCAAGAAGAAATGATTAAAGTATTTGAAGAAGTTGATCTTCCCTATGAATTCTATGTAAATAAAGGTATAGGACATGCTATTCCACAAGATTTATCCGATAAATTAAATAAGGCATTAAGTTTTATATGTAATTGTTAATATTAAGTGTGCTACTTATTGTACTATAATCCTTTTGGTATTAGCACTATATGAAAGCAATATTGTTAACCTTATAAAAATTATTTTAACTATACCACTTCTGTAATAAAAAATAATTTAAAAATCTAACTTTCATTAGGATGAAATCATAGTGATAGTAGTGCATAGCTGATAATAAAATATTATAATAAAGTAAAAGGTAAATATGACTATTTCTCTATATAAATATTTACATAGGGAAATAGGTTTATAGAAAGCTATTTTTATAGTTAACTAGGGATATATTTAACTATAAAACTATAAAACTAGTTAACTAGCATTCCTGTTATAAAGCTAAATGAACTTTGAAAAAAAGAAACTCCACTGATAAAATACTGGGTATAAGGACTTGCAAGTCTTATCCCTAATTAATAATTATCAGTGGA